>QNBT01000135.1 GCA_003644205.1 Planctomycetota bacterium
ATACTATGCTTTCGTCTGCCATTGCTTGAATCTTGGATGGTCTTTCGGATTCTGCGTGTTAGCCACGGCCATTGTTTTGGTAATCGCGCTGCCCATGGCGACTGCTTGGATGGGCTGGTAAGAGAAACACCCGTGCCAATCATAAGGATGCTTACATAGATATATGCCGGCCAGATCAACAACTGAGAAACAAGAGGAATATAACCAACGCCAGCCATAAGAGAAACTTGCCAAAGAACAAATAGAATCCAGAGGATATGCAATTTACTGAAGGGAAGAAACAGGAAAGCAATTGGCAAGGCAACCAGAGATAATGAAAGAATCAACGTCGGCCATGTGGGTGGTGTAGTGCGGTGTACTGCTGTCTGATGAATTCCTACCGCAAACCAAAGCCCACAAGCAAGAATTATTCCCCAGAGAGCCCATTCAACAATGGACAAAACAGACATTATTCGCCTCGCAATCTGATTTCAGGTCGAACTATTGATTATATTGTTTTCGTATAAAATCTTTCGTTTAGCAGATTTTCCGTATAACACGCATAGGATATTACACTATAGAAGACCGATTTACAAGGGTAAAACGCTGGAGAATTTGCAATACGGCGTCGGTAAGCAGGATACGTCTAATGGATTGATTCGTCAGACAGCAATCTTGTTTATTTCAGACTTAAATTTGCCAAATACTCTTATAATATCAGTTGTGAGCGATTCGATCCTTTGTGGCTGGAGGTCGAGAGCGTAAGCATGAATAACAAAGTGTCTGAAGGCAAGATACCCCTTTAGTTCATCCGCCAACTGCTGAGAAATTATACTTTTCTTTACTGCTGTAAGCAATAAATTTTGATGCCATGATTGACCAGTGGGAATCTTCAAAGATTTCGCTTGAAACACCTGCTTTATTATATTTTCAATTCCGTTATAGAAATTATGTATTAAGGTTGCTACACCGGCAATCTCCAATTCCGACAATTGTTCCAGAGGTTTATCAGGAAGTGAAGAAAGAGTCTTTTCTATAGCTTCATATTCGGCTTCAATTCGCATTTTGTAGTCAGCCATATAGCATAACTCCTTCCTGCTGAATCAATCTGGTGAATTTCGATCTCCTGGACAAATCAATTACATCGATGGGTTTGGAGAGTCTTAGCATAAGATCACCATAGTATTTGAAAAAATCTTTAGGAGAGATTCCTTCTACGGCGATATCGATATCTTGACTTTCTCTCGTGATATCTAAGCTGGAGCCAAAAAGGAGCACACGTTTGGCGTGATACTTCTTCGAAACTTCTCTAATTTTCCGCTTGTCCGATTCACTAATCATGGCCTCAAATCCTTTATTCAAAATCTATTGTATTATATAGTATTCTTGGTTCATTTTCAACTATACCCTTAAGGGTAAAAAATTCCCGCGAGTGATATTTTAACCTGTTATTATAAAGGCTCCTACCCGCGAGCAAACGGGAAAATTCAACTGGGAGCACTATAAATTTAACGAAGAAATCTATAATTCGATTATTGCCTTAACCACTCCATCGCGGTACCCGGCGACCATATCAAAAGCCTCCTGCGCGCGTTCAAAGTCAAACCTGTGAGTGAGCATAAAATCTACATCTGCTTTGCCCGAAGCGATTAAATCAATCGCCGACTGTGTACACCTGTTTTGCCTGCGAACGTTTACAATGGTGATTTCTTTTCTGCGCATCTTATCGGGAATAAACGATACGCGTTCAATCCTTGGAATCCCGATAAGCATCAGCCTTCCACCCGGCCGAAGCAATTCTATCCCCTCATCGAGTGTGTCCTGCTCGCCGGCACATTCAAAAACAACGTCCATTCCGTCCGGCTCTTGCCGTCTGATGGCTTCAACAATATCGGCTGTGACCGGAGTGCCCGCCCAAACGGCTCCCGCTTTTTTTGCAATATCAACGCGCTCCTTTACTTTATCTGTCATGTAAATCGTCTCTACGCTTTGCCCCTGTGCCGCAACCAGACAGCTAAGGCCTATCGGCCCGGAGCCGAGTATCGCTATCTTCATATCCCCGGCCACCCGTGCACCTTTGACGGCATAGACCCCGATTGCAAATGGCTCACACAAAACACCCTGCTCAAAGGTTATTCTGCCCGCTGTTGGATAGCAGCATTCCTGCGGCATAACAATATATTCACACAAACACCCTTCGGCCTGCCCCGGACAGGCTAAGAATTTCAAACCTCTGCATGTATTTTCCCTACCGGCTTTACACTGGTCGCACTGATGACACGATATCGCAGGCTCTACAACAACTGCATCGCCCACTTGGACGGTTGTAACTTTATCCCCAACTTCCGCTACCGTTGCCGAACATTCATGGCCGACAATCCAGGGGAACTGGACGGTATCCGGGCCGATCCTGCCGGTCTCGTAGTAGTGCACATCACTGCCGCAGACACCAACCCACTCGACCTTCAGCAGAACATCGGTATCTTTTTCTATTACCGGTTTCGGCACATCCCGCAACTCCATTTGCCTGATACCGGTCAGTACCTGCGCTCGCATTAACTCACACCCCTACACGTTAAATCTGAAGTTTATGACATCGCCGTCCTGGACGATGTAGCTCTTACCTTCGAGTCGTACTTTCCCTGCGGCCTTGACGGCCTTTTCATCACCCAATTCCTTCAGGTCACCGAAAGCCGTCGTCTCTGCCCGTATGAAGCCCCGCTTCATGTCCGTGTGGACCTTGCCCGCCGCGTCCAAAGCGCACGTGCCCCGCCTTATCGGCCAGGCACGAACCTCATCCTTGCCAATCGTCAAAAAGCTTATCAGCCCTAACGTCGCATAGCAGCTCTGGACAAATCTGTTCACAGCAGGGGTCGTTATCCCCAAATCCGCCATAAATTCCGCTCGGCTATCTACATCCAACTGGGCCAGCTCACTTTCCAGCTTTGCACACAGGGTAACAACCTGAACCGATTCATCCAGATTGTCAAATTTGAATTCTTCGCCCAACCGGCCCTCACCAACATTAGCCACTACCATCATCGGCTTGAGTGTCAACAATCCCAACGATTTTACCAGCTCAAGCTCATGTTCATTTTCAATGATAACCTTGACCGGCTTTTCCGCTTCAAGCCCGGCCTGCAGTTTCAATTGCAACGCAAGTTCGGCTTTATCATGGGCCTGTGTCTTTGTGGGCTTGTGAATTTGCTTTTCCAACTTGTCGATGCGGGTTGTTACTAACTCCAAATCAGCCAATAGCAATTCTGTCTGTAGCTCGGTCAGGTCCTTTGCCGGATTTGGACCATCACCGTACGCTTTTACAACCATTACGAACATATCGACCGTTCGCACCTGCTCAAACAGGCGCCTCGCCGCCGCCCGGGTATGCTCATCCCCGAAGGCCAGGCCGGGCAAATCGAGACAATCGACCGTCGCATGCACAGGTTTGGTGCGCTCATAATGCGTGGCTAACCAATCTAATCGCTCATCCGGCACAGGTACAACTTCTTCGACTATGCCTGCGGCGCCGGACCGGACGGGCTTGCCGCTGACAGCCGAAAGAAGCGTGCTTTTGCCCGATTGCATCAACCCGATTAGCGCAACTTTCATTTACTTAGTTCCTTGTTCATACACGCTGTTCCCCTGCGCATCGTAAGCCACTACACAAGGAAAATCGACGACCTCCAACTTCTGTATTGCCTCGGTGCCTAATTCTTCATAGGCTACCATCCCGGCTGAGGTTATATGCCTGCTCAAGAGTGCCCCTGCCCCGCCGATTGTCGAGAAATGAAGTGCTCCATATTTTACAAGTGCGGCTCGTACCACTTCTGAGCGATAGCCTTTTCCGATCATCCCTTTCAGACCTGCTGCGATTAGCTTCGGGCTGAATGCATCCATCCGAGATGATGTAGTCGGCCCAGCCGCTCCAATTACCCGACCCTGGCTTGGGGGCGTAGGCCCAACAAAATAAAGGACCTGCCCGTTAAGGTCGAAGGGCAGCTTCTTGGCCGCGTCGATAAGCTCGCAGAGCCTCTTATGGGCCATATCGCGAGCGGTATAGACAGCACCGGTAATCAGCACTTCATCGCCCGCCTTGAGCAACTTTACATCCTTATCGCCGAGCGGCGTACTTAAACGCTTGACCTCACTCATCAATCCCGCCCTTGTCCTCTTTATAAACCACGTTTACCCTTAATGTAGTCGAATGAAACCACGAACTACGAACTAATGCAACCAGTATATTCCATCCCATCCAGATAGCAAGCGGGTGATGTCGCTTTTATTCTTCAGAAATCAATAATTTGGCCAAATTCGCCCTCGAAAATTCAAGTGATAAAAATATTTTGCAAGATATAGCCGATAGGTTATAATGGCGAAACTGCAAGATGTCAGGATAATAGGGGTTGATTATATGTGGTCGAATGTATTATTGGTAAGGCTGGCGGCGGCAGCGATAGTTCTGTCCGGTGCAGCATTTGCAGGCAGGGCCTCGGCTGATACCTGGCACCTCACCGGCGATGGTGCGTGGGAGAAGGTAGCCGACGACGCAGCCGGCAAATACATGCTGGCCGTCGCCAAGGTCAAACAGCTTATTACTGCCGGCCAGATTGAATCGGCCCAGGATGCTCTGGAGCGGTTAAAAGCCGATTTCCCCGACGCTGCCGGGGCCGACCTTGATGCCTTTATGGAAGCCGAGATGCTCTACGCCGCCAGAAAGTGGGCAAAGGCTGTGAGAAAATATGACGAGTTCATCGAGGCCTGGCCCCAAAGCCCGCTCTATGAGTCCGCCTTAGAGCGGGAGTATGCAATAGCGACCGCTTTTCTGGGCGGGGAGAAACGCAAAGTTCTGAAGGTGCTCAAGCTCTCCGCTTACGAAGAGGGCGTAAAGATTATGCGTCGAATAGCAGACCGCGCCGGGGACGCTCCGATTGCCAGGCGTGCCCTCATTGCTGTTGCAAGTAGTTGTGAAAAAAGGGGCAGGTTTTTTGTTACCGACCCCGACAAGACCGATGCGTACGAGACATGGGCCGAAATATCTTCCCGCTGGCCGACGGGTGAAATTGGACAACAGGCGTTGCTGGGCATGGCCCATAGTCTGCACTCGGCATACAGGAGCCACAAATACGATTCAGTCGGCCTCGAGAGCGCCCGCAAATACTATGAAGACTTCAAGGCCAGGTATCCACAGTTGGCACAGGAGTATGATATCGATGCCGACATCACGATGATAAATGAGCAATTGGCCTACAAGCAGTTCGCGATTGGGCAGTACTATGAAAGGGTCGAGAACAAACAGGCCGCAAATTTGTATTATCAGTTGGTAGCAGATGACTGGCCCGGCACGGCGGCAGCCGAGGCCGCCGTTGCGAAGCTGAAAACCGCTGATACCAAGGCCCCTTCCGGGAAGCAGAAACGTACCATTAGACGGCGTTTATTTGATGCGGGCAACACCTTTTTGGATAGCTGGTTCGGACTCAGGAAGCCATGACTGTATCGAAGATGATTAGATTTAATATGTTAATGTGGCCTTTGATGCCTGTAACCTTTGCGGCCCTGCTTTTGGGTGTCAGCGGATGCGGGCCGGGTGGGCTGGAAGGTTATACAAACGACTGGGTTTATCCGAGCGACGTTACAACCGTATATGTTGAGATGTTCGATACCGCCAGTTTCCGGCGCGGACATGAGTATGTTTTGACCGATGCAATCTGCAAGCGTATCGAGTCGGAGACTCCATACAAAATAGTATCCGACAGGGATGTAGCCCAGACATTGCTCAGCGGCCGGATAGATACTGTCCGCTCAAGCGTGCTTGCGAGGGACCGCTATTCCGGCAGGTCCCTGGAGAACGAGGCTCAGGTTACCGTCAGCGTAAGCTGGAAAAATCTCGAGACAGGCGAGCTCCTCATAAACAACGCCAGCGCAAGCGCTTCGGCCTCCTTTTCGGCCCAGCTTGGCCAGGATTTCGATTATGCCGCGAAAGTAGCCACCAACCGTGTCGCCGAGAGGGTGGTGGAACTTATGCAGACTAAGTGGTGACAGGACCTGTTTATGACTAACAGACCGAAACAGAAACGACCTTTGAGGCAGCGTCCACAGATACCACCTGGCCCGCCAAAGAAGCCGCTGCCAAAATACGGCCA
>QNBT01000136.1 GCA_003644205.1 Planctomycetota bacterium
ACCGTCCGAATATCGGACCTGGTAAGACACAGCGTCATGGCATTTCCCGCTCCTGCCGGGGGTATTGCTTTATGGACCGGCGATGACAACGGCGACGGCCGTATTAACGGCTCAGAGTTGGTTTATATAGAAACTGACGCTAGCGGTCACACCCTCCGACTGCTTGATTTCCCCGGCCAGAATCTGTCCGTGGCAATTAGTGATATTCAATCCGGCGAAGGAAAAACCGATCTCGTTGCCGGTACGGATGAGAGATATGTAACTCTTCTGCCCCAGTGCAGCAACGTCCGGCTTACACTTGACGGCTCCGGCACCTTTGTGAACATAATGTTCGATTTAACCGAAAATAATACCACGACAACTTACCAGATTTGCGCCACCTTACGGTGTTCGGCCACCTCTGCCGATGGAGTAGATGACGACTGATGAAACCGGTATATGCCAAAAATGACATGTTTCATTTTGGGGTGGCAGCCTCAAGCGCAGCTTGGGGATGGCGAAACTCCAGAAGCGGTGCAGCCATCCCCAAATCCTTCGGGTTTGCCGCTGCCACGCGCCCGCCGGCACCCGCACAAAGGATGGCCACTAAAAATTCAAGACCGGGCGTAGCGATATTGGTCGTGCTGTTTGTTATCATGGTTGCGACGATAATATCGCTCAGTTTTATCGCACGCTCCGATACCGAGTTGGCCTTCGGTAACAACATGGCCCTGCGTATGCAGATGGATTACCTTGCCGAGGCCGGCCTTACCCACGCAAAGGCTATGCTAACACATCCGCAGGATTCTGCAACAGGTAGTGGGGGCTATTGGGAAGGTGCTGAGGCTTTTTCGCTAAAAGATTTGGATTTCTACGACCTGCTGGAAGCGGGTGATTATTATAACGTGGTTGTTACCCGCGATGATTCCGACCCTGCGGACAGATGCAATTACGACGTAATCAGCCGGGCCTATCGCCTCGACGACGGCGCCGAAACCGCCCAAAGTTACCTGAACGCAAGACTCCGTCTCGACCCATGCATCGCTTACTGGGCAGGTGGTGACACAACAATAACCAACCGGACGACAATCAATGGGGATATGTGCTGCCAAGGCAATGTAGTAAATAACGGTACAATAAACGGCGATGTCTTTGCGGATGC
The DNA here is from genome assembly GCA_003644205.1 of Planctomycetota bacterium. Taxonomy (GTDB): domain Bacteria; phylum Planctomycetota; class Phycisphaerae; order Sedimentisphaerales; family Anaerohalosphaeraceae; genus QNBT01. The sequence goes on from QNBT01000136.1 coordinate 1,142, forward strand.
ATTAGTGGGCAGCGCCGAGGGTAGTCTTTACGACCCCTGCGAAGCCAATGTTACCTGGCCGGATTTTGGCGTAGATGATTTCACACCCAACTATTACATCGACTCTGTCGCATATACGCCTCAAATCTATGATGGAAATAATGTGTTTGTTGACTTTCCATTCAGTCCCGACGTGTCCAATCCAGCCGGCGTCATCGTCTGCAACGGTAATCTGACGCTATTGGGAAACGTGGCCATAGAAGGCACGCTGATTGTGGACGGCGATCTGACCGTACAGGGCGCAAACAACACTGTTACGCCCGTTAAGAACTATCCTGCGATTGTCGTCTATGGGTCAGAAGATGGGAACTTGATAATAGGGAAAAACGGACAACTTACCGCCAGCGGTCTCGTCCAGACCGAATTAATGACGGTTAGACATAATGCGGCGGATGTGATAATAGTCGGCGGCCTGTTTGTCCATGACCAGGGAATAGCAATTGATGGTGGTCACATGAGCAGTATCACTATTACCGCCGCTCCTATGATTGCTTCGACAAAGGTATCGCCGGACGGCACTACCGCCAACGTCAAAAGGTGGACTCCGATAGGGGGGGCTTTCTTCAAATGGCTCAAGAGGGAATAACACCAACCATAAAAATTTGTCCGCGCCACGCAAAATATCCCCTCCGGTGGCAGCCTCTGAGCCGACAGGCTCAGGGGATGGTTGACGTCTGATAACCTGATATTCTTTTTAGGTTTTTGTTCTGACGGGCAAAACTGTAATGAGGTAACCGAATTCGCGGCATTTTCGTCATAAACTAACATTTGAGGATAGTGGTGATGATTGTATCGATTGCAAAGAATGTTATTGTTCCGCGACAGGGGTCTGGGTGTCATAATCCTACGAACAGGCTCTCCGAATCGACGGTTCTCATCTGCTGCGAACCTGTAAATATCATAAAACCCGGCCCCTGCTGAGAACCAGCCAAACTTTCGCATTGAGCCGGCTTGCGGTCTTAAGTTGGTAATACGCTATGACGAAAACAGATACGGAATAATTGTAGAATCACTCTCCGTTCACTTGGGCGGATTTAATGGAAAGCAAATGGATGGAGAAAAAGATAACGTTAAATTTGTCATTCCCGCGAAAGCGGGAATCCGGGAAATTATAAAACAGTGTTAATCCGTGTTAATCTGTGTCTAAAAAATTTATTAAGAAAACGGTGTTAATCCGTGTCTAAAACAAGGCGTACTATGCAAAAAAATGCGTTCACACTCATTGAGTTGATAGTGGTGATGGTCATAATTGGAATCGCCGCCTTGCTTGCGGTGCCGATGATAGGCTCAGCCGCAGATGTCCAGCTCCGCTCGGCGGCAAACATGCTCGCTGCCGACCTGGACTATGCAAAAAGCATGGCAATCGCCACACAGCAGAACTATTCAGTTGTTTTTGACCCGGACAATGACTTCTATGAAGTCCACGATGCAGGCGGAACTGTAATTGACCACCCCATAAAACCAGGCTCTGATTTTAAGGTCGATTTCCGAAGCGACAGTCGCCTCAGCCGGGTTGATATCGTCAGCGCTGATTTTGACTCCCAGACCTCCGTTACCTTTGACTATCTCGGCAGTCCGTATAGCGGCACAACAACCGCGAATTCGCTTAACAGTGGTCAAATCTCTCTCCAGGCAGACTCTTTTACCATGACCGTAACAGTGGAGCCTATGACCGGATATGTAACCATACACTAAACAAGATTTGCAAGGAACAGAAGCGCGGCGGCGCAAGCCGCCCGAAGAAGAAACATTATGTTAAATCTTACACACAATAAAGCCAGACCGATAGGATTGGATATGGGGCACACCTCCATACGCATGATTCAATTGGCTCACTCGGACGACAACGCCCGTGTCATAGCCGCTGACGAAACGCGTCTAAGTGCCAATGCGGACGACAACGGGCAAATCACACCCGAATTTGCCGTCTCTGCAATTAAAGAAATGCTTGCAAGAGGGAACTTCCGCGGCAAGGACGTCGTATCGAGCCTGTCGAACGACAGTCTCAAGATAAAGAGTCTGCGACTCGACACGACAGACCACGGGCAGATAGAACAGTTGATGCGAAAAGATATTGCCTCTCAGTTCGGCCTCGATGCCGACAGAGATGAAATAAGATATATGGTTGCCGGGAACGTCTATCAGGGCGATGAAATCAAGAACGAAGTAATTTTTTTCGGTGCGGACAGAGAAAGCTTAGCGCAGCATATATCATTGCTCGAAGAAGCAGGACTAAAACCCGTCGGAATCGATGCCGTGCCATGTGCACTGTTTAGATGCTTTAGAGGCTCTCTCAGACGACAGGAAGACCAACAGCTTGTCAGTGTCTTCATAGAGGTCGGAGACCTGTTTACAACGGTAATCATAAGCAGGGGGCAGCAAATCAGCTTTGTAAAACAGATTCCTGTTGCAGGCCGGCATCTCAATCAGCAGGTCGCTTCCAAACTAAATGTCGCCTATGACGAGGCGATTGTCTTGCGCTCGAAACTGAGAAACGATAGCTCCGAATCAATCGACATGCAAACAAGGCAGGCAATTGTTGACGCTATGAGCCATGTCATTGAAGAACTGGCAAAGGAAATATCGCTTTGCTTCAAATACTACGCCGTAACTTTCAGAGGAAACCGTCCCTCAGAGGCCGTCTTCGCCGGCCCGGAGGCATACGAGTCCACGCTGATTGACACACTAAAAGAACGCCTCGACATCGAGGTTAAAATCGCGCAGCCCTTCAGAGGCTTTGATCTGACCGGGACAAACCTTGCTTCCGACAAAGACCGCTGTTTCTGTGAGTGGGCTGTAGCGGTGGGCCTGGGGGTTAAAGGCTGGGAACCGCCTGACGATGAGTGCCAAAACCATGAAAGAAATTGACTTTATCCCACAGTGGTATAAGGACAGACAAAAGAAGCAGGTCGGTTACCACACACAGTACGTGGTGATAATCGTCATCTTTGCAGCAATTGTCCTCTGGAGCTTCGGAACATGTATCTCCGTCTCCAAGGCAAAGGCCCAGATAAAAAGGATAGAGGCGTCACTCGCCGAAAACGCAGAACTCGCCGATGAATGCAATAAGCTCACAACCGTCTTGAGCCGGTTGCGCAACAAGGCCCAAATCCTCGATAAACTCGACCACAAAACGAGCATTGCAAATGTGATTGCAGAGATCAGCTTTCTGGTTCCCGACAATGTCATACTCAGCAAAATCAATATCGGCCTTGAGCGTTTCGAGACGCCTGCCCCTCCTGCGAACACATCCAACGTTAGATTGCTTCGCCGCGGAGCCGATGCCGCAGACGCGATGCCCCCCCAGGACAGTCGATTCAAAGTTGTACTGGCCGGTATTGCTGCGGGAGTCGAGGATGTCGCCGCTTTGATATCCGCTCTGGAGAGTTCTTCGTACTTTTGCCAGGTCGTACCGGGTTTTTCACGGTCCTCAAAAGTCAAAGACGTTACAGTAACCGAATTCGAGATCAGTTGTTATCTCGCTAATTACGTGCAGGATAAATAGGCTTAATTTAATGAAGCTTTTGCAAAGACAACAGGTAATAATAATTGTTCTGGCCGGGGCACTAATAATCGGATTTGCGATGTTCCTGTATTATCCGCTCTCCAGACAGACAAAAGCCGTCCAGCAGGCCGATGCCGCTCAATCAACCGCCGCCGCAAAAGCTGATGCCAGAAAGCGGCAACTGCCCGTCCTTCGCAGACAGACCGAGGATATGGAACAACTGCTTCAAAACTTCGATAAAAGGTTACCCACCAGCCGCGAATTCGCCACTCTCTGGCAGCAGATTGCAGATGTCATGAACGCCTACAACCTAAAAGACCAGCTCGTTCAGCCGGGAAACGAAATCCGGGGCTCACGAATTAACTGCATACCAATAAGCATCCGGTGCACCGGCAGGCTGGAGCAGATATTTGAATTTTTGGAATCTCTCGAAAAGCTTGAAAGGCTCATTCGAATAGAGAACTTCAAATTGGAAAACGACAAAAATTTTACAGGATGGCTAAAAATGAACGCCGAGGCGAATGTCTATTACCGCGCATCCGCCTTCGAACAAACTTGAGTGTATAGGAATTTGTTATTTAGGCAAAATGAAATTAAACATGACAAATATTAATGGTGCTTCCGACCTCTTGCGACGCTCGCCCTTCAGGAGGCCGAAGGTCGTTGCCGCGACTCTGCTCGTTACTGTCATGGCCGGTATGTGGATTAAGGTTATCATTAACAACAGAGCCGGAAAAAATGAGGCCGTCGCCGTCGCTAACGCAGCCACACAGGCACAGGCCGCAGAGGCACAAATGCAACAGCAGGTAAAAATATCATTGATTCCGTTGCCCGTTGTGCCGGGAAGAAATGACACCATTACGCGTAACATCTTCACCGCCGCCGCATGGAACGTCTTCCCCTCCGCCGACGCCGATGTCTCTGGCGGTCCAATCCGCAGCCATGAAGATGATTTCATCGATAAAATCGCACAGTCTCTCAGTCTTGAAGCCGTCATTGCAGGACCGAATCCGGAGGCCTTTATCGGAAACAAACTCGTATCGGTCGGACAGACTCTCCCCGTCCGTTACAACGACAAAATATACGAATTCACCGTGGCCCAAATTAACGAAAATAAAGTCGTCCTAAAGTGGGACGATGTCACTGTTGTCTTGAAAATGTCTCAGTCAAATGAATCAGAAAATTGAAGGGAAAGGGGGTAGTATCATGAAGTACAGAAACAAAAACAATCAGAGGTCAAAGTTGACCGGAATCGCAGTGGTGTGGCTGTGTGCAATCGCCGGCATGGCCGCCTTGGTGGTGGCCCAGGACAGCCCGGCGGGCGAGACTGCTGTACTCGGCGCCCAGGCCGACCCGCTTGAAGGCGCATCGGTTGAAGGTGCAACCGACTATGGCAGCGCCGATGAACT
>QNBT01000137.1 GCA_003644205.1 Planctomycetota bacterium
CGACGGGTCGGAGCCGTTTTCTTACCTGCTGTTAGCCCTAACGCGATAAACGCTTTTTCCCCGATAGTATTTCATCCACAAACTTTGGGACGATACCAACTTTTTGGGAGTTGAACCAAATTTTAGCGTGTCAATCTATAGCAAATCGAGTTTGGCCGTGGCACCCATGTTCCATTAGTAATATAAAGGTCGATAATTATAATTCGTAGCCGGGGATTTTGGTGTTGCAGTCGGGGCAAGAGTTTCCGGCTATTCTGTTGGAGCGAATCGTATAGCCGACACGCTCGATTAGTATATGGCCGCACTCAGGACAGAACGTACTCTCAGCCTCCGACCCCGGCAGATTGCCAACATAAATGTAACGCAGGCCCGCCGCCTTGCCGATCTGAAGCGCTTTTTCAAGCGTAGCGGGTGGAGTCGCTCCTTTGTCATCCATCTTGTATTGCGGATAGAATCTGCTTACATGCCACGGCACATCCGGCCCGGCGCCGGTAACAATAAAATCGGCGATTTGTTTAAGCTCGTCATCGCTGTCGTTTTCACCGGGCACAATCAGCGTCGTAAGCTCCAGCCAGATATCGGTCTCTTTCGCAATGTACCGAATCGTATCCAGAACCGGCGCCAGCTTCGCCTTGCAAAGGTCCTTATAGTAATCTTCACGGAAAGATTTAAGGTCGATGTTGATACCGTTTAGCCAATCCTTTGCAAAGTCAACCGCCTCGCGTGCCATAAAGCCGTTGCTTACGAAGACGTTGGCAAGGCCATTTTCCTTTGCCAATCGCCCGCTGTCAGCTGCAAGCTCCATGAAAATCGTCGGCTCGGTATATGTATATGCAATGCTCGCACAGCCGGTACGAACAGCCGTGTTGACAATATCGGCCGGTGAGTATGCCTGCCCTTCGATATGACCCTCCAGCGCCTGCTGGCTGATTTGCCAGTTCTGGCAGAAGACGCACTTAAAGTTGCACCCGGGTGTTGCGATTGAAAAGCTCTTGGTCCCCGGCTGAAAATGAAACAGCGGCTTTTTCTCGATGGGGTCAACGTTGGCCGAACAAACCTTGTCATAGACCAGCGAATACAGCACTCCATCGACATTTTGCCTCACACCGCATCGACCCACCTGGCCCGCGGCAATCTCGCATCGCCAGTTACACAGATAGCACCGGACCCTCGTATCTTCAACTGATTGCCACAAAACCGCCTTCTTCAATTCCTGGCCTTTCTCTAATATTTTATTAACGTCCCAAAGTTTGGGGGTAATCCGGTTGTTCATTTTCCAAACAACCAATTGCGTTTATCGCTTTATCAGCTACCACCAGGATAACAGAACTATACCCTTAAGGGTATAAAATTCCCACAAGCTCGTGCTTCGTAGCGAAGTGCTACTTCGCAGAGTTGTATGGGATTGCAACCTGTTGTTATATTGGCCGTGGCACCGGTGTTCTATTAGTAATATAAAACTGAGAGCATTATAAAAGGTGCCTCGCGCCATATTTAATCGCCGTCAGGGCTATGTATGTTAACGTAAAAAAGGGTGGTCAAAGCTGAATTTGTGTTTGTAGCCGGTCCGCCTACTCAGAGATTTTACCACTTTGCCATACTTGACAACCCTGCCCGGGCATGATAGAATAGTAATGTTGATTTTGGCTCAGAAAACACAATGAATACTTAAATAAAGGATAAGTCGAATGTCTGAAAATGTACCGCTAATTAAAATTTTGGTAGCCTTGTTACTGTTGCCGGCGATGTTTGTTTCGTCCTGCAGGAAATCGTCCCCACAAGATGCCGAGGGGCCCGGCCCTGCTAACAATGAGACGGCTACCGCCCCTGCCGGTCCCGAATTGGTCCCTGCTCCGATTGAATTGCCGAGGCCGATGTTTGAGGGCACGCCGGGAAGTGTTCGGGGTGTTAGCCGGCTGGCCAAACCATTAGGCAAACCGAGGCCGCCGTTTTTGGCCCCGCCTGGGACCGAAAACATTGCCTTTGGAAAGCCGGTTTCCAGCACCGATGACGAGCCTATTATAGGCGAAATAGAGTATATCACCGATGGAGACAAAAGTGCCGCTGACGGCAGTTACGTGGAGCTTGGCCCTTTCGTCCAGCATATCACCATTGACCTCGGTGCAGAATACGACATATATGCCGTTTTATTTTGGCACTACCACAAACAGGCGACTGTTTACTTCGATGTAATTGTGCAGGTCTCCAATGACCCGGACTTCATCACGGGTGTTACCACCTTATTTAACAATGACGATGATAATTCGGCCGGTCTTGGTGTCGGCCAGGACCTTAATTACGTTGAGACACATGAGGGCAAACTGGTTGACGCCAAAGGCACGCGCGCCCGCTACGTCCGCCTTTACAGTAACGGCAACAACCGCAATGAGCTTAACCACTATATCGAAGTGGAAGTTTTCGGCAAACCCGCAAAATGAGGTGTCCGGCAAAATGTTGGGTCGTTTTTGTGCTCGTGGCTGCTGCCGCATTGGCGATTCGTTTGCCTCGCCTTACCGCCCGCCCCATGCACGGCGATGAGGCTGTCAACGCCGTCAAATTCGGTCAGCTGCTGGAAGAAGGTTTCTATCGCTACGACCCGCACGAATACCACGGCCCAACTCTGAACTATTTTACCCTTATAGCGGCCTGGCTCGGCTCCGCTGAAAAACTGGCACAAGTCGGCGAGTTCACCTTACGAATTGTGCCGGTCTTTTTCGGGGTTCTTCTGGTTCTAATGCTATTACTGCTTGTTGACGGTCTTGGTAAGTGGACCGTTATTTTCGCAGCAGCCCTTACCGCCGTCTCACCGGCAATGGTCTTCTACAGCCGTTATTACATCCACGAAACGCTCCTGGTCTGTTTCACTTTCGGAGTGATTGTCTCCGGCTACCGATACGCGCAGACAAAATGCCTCACATGGGCAATACTGACCGGCCTGTTTACAGGTCTGGCATATACCACCAAGGAAACCTGCATCATCGCTTTCGCTTCAATGGTGTTAGCTGTTTTGCTTACTTTGATAGTCTTTCGGCGGCCCCGCCATAACGGTGGTGGAGAACCTGCGGTAAATATCCGGCATATCATCGCCGCCGCTGCAACTGCGATAATAATATCGGTGTTGTTTTATTCGTCATTTTTTACAAACTCTTCGGGCGTTTTGGATTCGGTCAGGGCTTACGGAACTTATTTGAACCGCGCAACGCAAGACCCACTGCACATTCATCCCTGGTACTACTACCTCAAAATGCTTATCTATTCAAGATACGGTGCGGGGCCTGTCTGGAGCGAGGGACTTATCATTGTATTAGCGGGGACAGGTTTTGTTGTTGCGATGAAGGCGAAATCCTCGCAGAATAACAACGTCCAATTGCTTCGCTTCTTCGCTTTTTATACACTTGTGTCCACCGTGATTTATTCTGCAATTGGCTACAAGACCCCGTGGTCCATGCTGACCTTTCTGCACGGCATGATTGTTCTTGCCGCCATCGGTGCGACGGGCTTAATTCAACTATGTCCGAATCTCTTAAGTCGCAGGGTTCTGGGGCTGATATTTATTTTCGGCTTGTTTCACCTCACCTGGCAGGCGTACCAGGCTAATTACACATTTTCTTCCGACCAAAGGAATCCGTATGTTTATGCCCACACCACGAATGATATCTTCCAGATTACCGAGCGAGTCGAACAAATAGCCCAGGTACATCCGGATAGATACAGTATGCACATCGAAGTTATTTGTCCGAACAATGACTATTGGCCGCTGCCGTGGTATCTGCGTCGGTTTAACCGTGTCGGCTGGTACAGCAAAGTCGATGACAGTGCACCGATTGCACCGCTTATTATCGCCTCACCTGCTGTTGAAGCTGCTCTGGGGAGGAAGATTTACGAGGTCGCGCCGCAGGGTGAGAGAAATCTCTATGTACCGCTGTTCGATACGTGTCTTGAGTTGCGCCCAACCGTTGAGATAACAGGATTCGTAACCAAAGACCTCCGGGATAAGTTTCAGGCGATAAACGATGACTCAACCGACCAACGACCAATTCCTTAACTGCATAACAGATTCGATATCAGCAGCGCATCGTTTCTCTCATGAGGCGATGGCGACGGTTTTTGAGATATTCATCATTCACGAGGAAGGTAATTATGCAGGCCAGGCCGCCTTGGCCGCTTTTGATGAGCTTGATAAAATCGAGCGGAACCTCAGCCGATTTATTGAAAACAGCGATATCTCTCAGATTAACCGGCTTGCCGTCGGTCAATCCTTAAAACTTTGCGAAGACGCATTCCGTTGCCTGCAGCTTGCGGCAGATATTTACGACCAAACAAACGGTGCCTTTGACATCACTGTTGGTTCTCTATTAAGCTGCCGGATTGCAGAGGACAAAACCTTGCGCAAGCCTTCGGCTCAGGACCTCGACTTAGCCCGTCGCTGCACCGGCATGGCTGCGTTTCAGTTGGACGAAACCGAACATACTATAACGCTTTTATCCGGGCCTGTGCAAATCGACCTCGGTGGCATTGGTAAAGGTTACGCCGTTGACCGAATGGCCGAGCTGCTCGCCGACTGGAGCATAGATACAGCGTTGGTTCATTCCGGGCAAAGTTCGGTCCTGGCACTGGGAGCGCCACCCCGAAGCAAAGGCTGGCCGGTTACATTGACAAGTCCTGACAATCCCAAGGAAATCTTAGCTCATCTGTACTTGTGCGAAAAAGCCCTGAGCGGCTCAGGGCTGCAAAAAGGCCCACATATCATCGACCCGCGCCGCGGCTTGCCGGTTGAAGGCAAGATTGCGGCATGGTCGTCGGCACCTGACGGGGCAACAGCGGATGCGCTTTCGACCGCATTTATGGTCATGGCCCCTGACGAGATAAAAAAATACTGCCGGCGCTGTCCCGATGTACGAGCCATGATTATATTGCAAGATGAGAGCCTGGAAACGCCACAAGGCAGGCTTTTGCATTTCGGCTCCTGGAGAATTGATAAACAGTCCAAATAGTGGACGTTCCCGGATGTTGAGCTTGAGACCGTGTATTCACGAGACTAACGCTGCCGTTATGCTTGCAGCATTGAACAATGCGTGTATGAAGATAGGCCGCAGAAGGGAGCCGCTCTTTTCATAAGCATACCCCATGCAGCATGAAAGTGCAAACAAGGCCGGCAGATGCGTGTGCGGGTGCGATAGGGCAAAGACCGCCGACGTTATCACTATCGCCTCCCACGGCCGGGTGGTCAGGCCCCTCATTACGGACTGCAATATTCCTCTAAACAGCATCTCTTCAAAAACCGGCGCGATAAGAATAAGAAAAACGAACATCAGCACTCTCAGTAACGGCTGTGGGTTTTCTGTAACAACCGCAAGGCCTTCGTTGGTCTGCATCTGGAAATCAGGCCCCACAAGCAACCGGCCAAGATAGATTGCCAGCCATATTCCTAACAGCACCAGCGGCAAAACGGATACGAGATTAATCAACGCTGCGACAAAATCCCGGACGATAGTTCGAGGGGTCAGGCCGAATCCAGCCAATCGACGGGCAAAGCTGCGCCAGGCAAAACAGATAAAGATAACGATTAGCACAAGCTCAACAACGCTCAGGGCCAGGTACCTGAAGACTTCCTGGCGCCATGGGGGTAATTGCGCAACGGCCGGGTCAATTATCATCAACGCATCGAAGACAACAACCACCCAGACGGCCATGAGGACAAACGGCAGATAGACAGGAAGCCGATTTCTCCTTATCGGACAGAGGGACAGGTTGACCGGCCCGGCAAAGCCGCAAAACCAATACACAAGAAATACGGCCCCAGTCGCACAAAGAGCCAGCACGAAGATATTGACCATGCCGGCCTTTGAGACAGCCGCCACCCGGCTGAAAACGGAGATATCCATAAGAGAAGGCATGACCTCAATAATAAGTGATGGTAAAACCTATTGCAACCTCTAATGGTTGTCGGTATATTATGGGCAACTTAATTATTGATAATTGAATAATAAAATAAACATTTTACCGAAAATCCTAAATCCTAATATCAAAACTCTAAACAATATCGAATTACCAAACTACAAATGCTCAAAACAGTGCCCTTTGACCA
>QNBT01000138.1 GCA_003644205.1 Planctomycetota bacterium
CGTCCCAAAGTTTGTGAGGATACTAAAATTTTTCTTGCTTTTTCCGCCAGCCCCTACAATAATGCTCGCATATAGCATAGGTAAAAAAACAACCGTTAAAACTAACAAGAGGGATAGTATTATGGATATAATTGTCGAACATGTTGAAGTTTGGGCTGCACCAATCAAAGACCAGGTCGGCGGTTTATCAAGGACACTCAGGGGTCTCAAAGAGGCGGGCGCCGACCTTGACTTTGTCATCGCAAGGCGGACTCCCGAAGACCCCGGCAAAGGTGTCGTATTTGTCGCCCCCCTGCGAGGAGACAGGGAAATCGCCGCAGCGGCGAACCTGGGATTCAACGTAACAAGAAGTATCCACACCGTCCGTATCGATGGAGACAACAGGCCCGGCCTCGCCGCCGATGTAACTAAAATACTTGCCGACGCCGGTATTACCCTCCGGGGATTCAGCGCTGCTGTAATCGGCACAAGGTTCATCTTCTACATCGGCTTTGACTCAAAAGACGATGCCAAAAAGGCCGTAGAGCTTTTGCAGCAAGCATAACAAAATCGAATAAATCCCCGCAGTTTATGAATTGAATAATATATTTGTATGCACGGTAGCAGGGCAACGTTGCTTTCCTGTCTTAAGGGGAGTGTTCATGCATTATCTTCTTGACAATTGATGTAGTTTGGGTAGTATTATTGATATCAAAAAGCCGGTTCGTGATTCTTGAACGTTTATCCGGGAAATCCCGGATGAAACATTGTAAAGGCAATAAGGCGATATGAGAAAACTGGACCTTGCAAAAGTACAGCCGCTGATAAATATGGCGGTCAAAGAGGACTTCGGCGCCGGTGACCCGACCAGTCGAATCGCCATCGCCGATGATGTTACCACCACAGCCAATATTGTAACACGCGAAGAAATCGTCGTATGCGGCATGGAGGTTATCAGGGAAGTATTGAAAAAATACGACAAGCGGCTCAAGCTCCGCGTTTTCATCCGCGACGGCAGGCGGGCCAATGTGACCAATAAGCTGGCAACGATTACCGGTCCGCTGCGTTCGATGCTTAGCGCAGAAAGGGTTGTGCTGAATTTCCTGCAGAGGCTTTGCGGAATAAGCACCACAACATGGAAGTATGTAAACGCCGTCAGGGGCACACATGCAAGGATATATGACACCCGCAAGACCATGCCCGGCTGGCGGCTGCTCGAGAAGTACGCTGTCCGCTGTGGTGGCGGCTACAACCACCGGTTCGGACTCGGGGACGCCGTCCTGATTAAGGATAATCATATCAGCCAGCTTGGCACAAATCTCTATCCGAAGCTCAAGAAAATGGTTGCAAAGGCCAAAAACACACGTGGCGTCAAATTCGTGGGCGTTGAAGTTGACCACGTTGACCACCAGCTCAACCACGTTTTGAAGATCCCGGGTGTCGATGTGATACTATTGGATAATATGGGCCAGTGGCAGCTCAAGCACGCGGTCGAGATGCGAAACGAGATGTGCGGCCGAAGACCTCTGCTCGAGGCCAGCGGCAACATCACCTTAAATAATGTGTTGGCCATCGCGCAATGCGGCGTTGACAGGATTGCAGTAGGTGCGATCACACACTCGGCGGCAGCGGTCGATATCGGCCTGGACATATAATAATTTTCTATTTTCTATTGAATATTTTCTATTTAGCATGACTCAAAGTGACCAACTCGATGTTGATGCTATAAGGAAGGAGCTTCGCACCACTGGGATTAGCAGGGAAATTCTAATCTTCAGGTCCACCGCCAGCACAAATGACATCGCCTGGGAATATGCAACCAACGAAAAAAACAACGGCCTTTGCATCTTCGCCGAACATCAGACCGCCGGCAGAGGACGAGGGGCCAATGAATGGCTAAGCGATGCCGGCGACAGTGTCCTGTGCTCAATCCTCGTGCTCGATTGTAAATGCGGTGCAGAACTGCTGACGCTTACCGCCGCGGTGGCAACCGCCCAGGCCATCAACGGGTGTTCAAAATTAGACGCCAGGCTAAAATGGCCGAATGATATTATAATAAAAGGTAAAAAGGTCGCCGGAATCCTGCTCGAATCAAAGACCACAGACGATAGATTCGATTATGTAATAGGTATCGGGATAAACTGCCACCAGACTAAGGACTTTTTCGGGCGGCACAAGCTCCGGATGCCAGCCACAAGTATCAACATCCTGAGCAACACAACTGTGGACAGAAACTCGTTGGCCGCAGAATTATTAACCTCGCTCGACGAATGGCTCACTATTGCGCAGACCGACAGCCGCCGGATTATAGACACCTGGAGCAGGCTCAGCAGTCAATTAGGACATTATATAACTGTGGAATATAATCAGCAGCAGTTCAGCGGCAATTGCGTCGGCGTTGACCCTGCCAGAGGATTGATTCTGAAATTGGACGACGGCGGCGTCCGAATGTTCGACGCCGCTCACACCACAATCGTCAAACATCTGTAGCACACACTCGACAGTTTGACGTTTGGCTTGAACGCCCATGATATACTTCCTTCTTTAAATAGCATCTGTTGCGGAAGGCCCATACTACTCTGCGAAGTAGCACTTCGCTACGAAGCACGAGCTCGCGGGAATTTTATACCCTTAAGGGTATAAAATACAGCGTTTATCGCAAATAACAGAATGTTGTAGTTGGCGTTTTCCGGTTTTGGCCGTAACTTCTTTAATATAAACCAGCTCCGCGTCCTCGGCTTAAGACACAAGGCAAAATCGGGATTTCCGGCTTTTCACACGCCTTATTTGGGGGCTTGGGACCGGTTAGCTCAACTCGGTGGCCGATTTGGGCCGAGAATATTACCTATAGTCGGCATCGGTGAATTCGAATTTGCGAAATCCCTAATATCGCCTTGACCGAATGCCCGTATAAGTGCATAATCAGGGTTTTTATATCTTCAGCAACGAGAAAAGGTAAGAATTGGGTCAACACAACAGAAAAAATCGGGAACGCAAAAGCACGGGGCAGGACAGGGGTGGGGGGATTTTTGGAACGCTCGAATGGCTTATCGTGGCGGTTTCGTTGACACTGATTTTTATTGTTTTCCAGATGCAGGCTTACACAATCCCAACCGGCAGCATGGCCGACACACTCAAAGGCGCGCATTTCAGACTTCGGTGCAGCCAGTGCGGATACAAATACGACTATAATTTCCAGCCTAACGCACCGTGCTACCGAATGTCTGAAAACTACATTCCGAGAATGGATGTGCCGGTCGGACCGGATGAGCCGAGGTGTCCGAGCTGCGGTTACTATCTTCAGGTTCATCAGAGAATATCCTTCGGCAACTATAACATTTGGGCCGGCCGGAAAAGGCAGGTAACAAAGGGAGACAGGATATTTGTTCTGAAATGTATATACCAGTTTACAGAGCCGAAGCGATGGGACGTGGTGGTTTTCAAGAATCCCACCGAGCCCAAAATCAATTACATCAAGAGAATGATAGCCACCCCCGGCGAGACGGTTGAGATTATCGACGGGGATGTTTATATTGACGGCCGGATAGCGCGCAAACCGGCCAAGGTGCAGGAAGAATTCTGGATGTGCGTTTATGATAATGATTATCAACCTGTTAATCCCCGGATAGAACGGTTCAACAAACATTTGTGGCAGCAGCCTTTCAGGAATCAGCGCGGCTCGAATTGGAATCTTGAACATAAAAACGGGACAGTGTTCAGTTTAGACGACCCAACTGGCAAGGTACATACAATTATGTATGACACGAATATTGGTAATGATTTCAAAGCGACTTATGCTTATGATGACAGCTGGCGCTATCCGACCATGCCGATATGCAGTGACCTGATGATTCGCTTCTATGTCGGCCCGGGTTCAAAGGGTATTGTCGGCGCCGGTCTGAGTAAATACGGTATCCGGTATGAGGGGCGGGTGGATTTGGCAGGGGTGATGGTAATCGAAAAGATAACCGGGAGCCGTCGCGAGAAATTGAAACACCTGAAAATAAACAATAAAGATATTAATGAGTCTGTTCTTTTCAGGTTTGCCAACGTTGACCATCAATTGATACTCGAGTTTGGTGATGAAAAATTGAAGTTTGATTTTGGTCGAGGGCCCGATGATGCCGGCCGGAGGCAAACTGACATGATGCCCGAAGCTACAATCTTTGGGGCGGGCAAACTAGCGCTCTGGCATATCGGCATCTTCAGGGACATTCACTATATCACATCGGCCATGAAAGTCCGCAGGGCCGGCGAAGGAGACGCTTTCGAGTTAGGCGCCGACGAGTTCTTTGTTCTCGGGGACAACAGTCCGGCCAGTAAGGACTCGAGGTTGTGGGACAAACCCGGTCAAGGCAATGGAGGCCACCAATACCGCGCGGGCACGGTTCCGCGTGATTACCTTGTGGGCAAAGCTTTCTTTGTTTATTGGCCTGGGACAATGAGACCTTTTCCCGGATGGCCAAGGATAGTTCCTTATATAGGCGGAATGAAGATAATTCACGGAGGAGACTATTAGTTTCAAGTTCTTAGTTTTTAGTTGTCATAAGGTTAGCAGAAGAGATTTAAGGCGTGGAACAATTCGGCAAGCAAACAGTGGGTTATCCCGAAAGACGTTACAGCGTCGCATTTGAGGGAATAATTGATACGCTTAAGTGGGTATTGATCGCGCTGGTTCTGGCTTTAATCTTCCGTGCGTTCGTAATGGAGGCCTTTCGCATCCCCACCGGCAGTATGGCCGAAACACTTCGCGGCGCTCATTATCACCTCAGATGTCCCCGGTGCGGGTACAAATATAATGTTGGGGGCGATTATTATTCTAAGCCGAAGCCGAGGTGTCCCAGTTGCGGTTATTTTCTGCCGGAAGGAACGCCTAAGTTGCTGGCAAACGGAGACAGGATATTGGTCTTAAAGAACATTTATCAGTTCACCGAACCTAAGCGGTGGGACGTAATAGTGTTCAAAAATCCCCTCGAGCCTCAGGTCAACTATGTCAAGCGATTGATAGCCGGCCCCGGTGAAACCGTTGAAATCATAGACGGCGACATCTACATCAACGGACAGATTGCGCGCAAGCCCCCGGCCGTTCAGGCCGAACTTTGGATGCCGGTTTATGACAATGATTTTCAACCGTTTCACGAGCAGCTCGAAACAACTGCCGCCGCATCCGGCCCGCACTTTGGGCGAGATGAACGTTGGCAGCAGCCCTTCAGAAATACCGGCGACTCGAACTGGGACTTCAATGCCAATGGCCCCACAGTTTTCGGTCTGGACAGCGACCCGAACCAGGTCAATACCATTGTTTATGATACATCAATCGGTAATGATTTTAGAGCCACCTACGGTTACAACAGCAGCAGTGACTATAGTCTAAGACCCTTCTGTAGTGATTTGATGGTGCGATTTTATGTATCGTCCGGCAGCCGGAGAAGTTTGACAGGCGCCGGATTGAAAAAGTATGAAACATTTTACTACGGCTGGGTCGATTTTTCGGGCAATATGACAATTGAAAGAATAATTAACGGTAAGAGTACCCTGCTCAAGCATCAAAAAACAGAACCCATCGAGACAAGTGCACCAATTTGGTTTCAGTTTGCAAACGTTGACCATCAGTTGATATTGGAATTCGGTCCCCAAAAGCTGAAATATGACCTTGGTCGTGGGCCTGATGATGCGGGCAGCAGAGACGGAGCATCCGGGCCGGCATTGGAGATTTTCGGCGCGGGAAAGCTCCAGCTCCGGCATCTCGGCATTTACAGAGATATTCACTATATCAGCAAAGAAATCCAGCGTGCGCAACAGGGTAATGGTTTCAGGGTAGGCAAAGACGAGTTCTTTGCGTGCGGGGATAACAGCCCCTACAGTTCGGACTGCCGGGTATGGACAACCGAGGGGATAGGTAATAACGGCGTCAAATACAGAATCGGAATAGTACCTCGCGATTATTTGGTTGGCAAAGCTGTCATGGTTTATTGGAGTGACGCCTTCAGGCCGTTTGAAAATCTATTACCGATAATTCCCAACATCGGCCAAATCCGCGCTATCATCGGCGGTTCTGATGAGGAGCTTTGATATACCTGCAACGC
>QNBT01000139.1 GCA_003644205.1 Planctomycetota bacterium
AAACGGAGGCGCCCTTTGATTTTCTATTGGTCCTGTGCCGCAGGCGTGTGATTTTCTCCAACAATCTTGATGCCCAGATATTGTGAGCGCATTTTTTCGCTTTCTATTATCTTTCTGTGTGCCTAATATATCTGTATGTTAGACAGAGGACTTGTGCAGATTTACACAGGTTGTGGCAAGGGTAAGACCACGGCGGCGTTCGGCCTTGCGCTTCGAGCGGCCGGGCACGGGGGCAAAGTATTGGTCTATCAATTCCTAAAGCCCGCCTCACTTGATTTGGGCGAGCGAAAGGCCGCCGGCGGTATCGATGGAATAACGGTTGAACTGCTACCCGAGAGTTGGGATATGCGCACCTCGTTCGATGATAAAGAGGCCGTGGCAAAAGTGCAGTCCGCCATAAGCAGTGCGTTGGGTGAACTCGCCAAGACTGCCTCGCAAAAGACCTATGATGTGATAATATTAGACGAGATTGTCTTTTGTCTTAACAAGGGATTGGCCAGGCTGGAGGATATCACCAAAGTCATCGATGAAAGAAACCCGTCCGTTGAAATTGTTATGACCGGCCGAGAGGCAACAGAAGAGCTAATCGCCCTTGCAGACCTCGTGACGGAAATGAAACCGATAAAACACCCTTTCGATAAAGGCATCAAGGCCCGCAAGGGCATCGAGTTTTAGAGCAGGTTAAATGGAGCCTATCGGACTCGAACCGACGACTTCTTGCATGCCATGCAAGCGCTCTCCCAACTGAGCTAAGGCCCCGTCTTGGACTAATATACCATAAAAATCCCGGCGCTGCAAGCACCATGCCGACGCCTGTCTGAAACTTTCGCGGCCGGTGCAATCTCACCGCTCAAGCTGCTTATGCCTGCGCAGCCATTCGCCAACCCATTTGCGGGCCTGGCCTGAGGTGTTTAGCTCTTCACTGAGCTGGGCAATGTACATTTCTTTCGCCACAAGCCCCACCATCGGCCCAGGCTGGACTCCGAGCCTAATCAGCTCATGCCCATCCAGCAACGGCTTGGGGCTGACCTGGCGACCCTCAAGTGCCTTTGCACGTTTCTTAATCGCCAGGAGCGGTCCAATACCGGCGCCATGTGCCTTTTGAATCGCACGCTGCAGCTCATACAAATCCGAAAAGTAAGGCTGTGCCAACAGCATCTTCAATTGCGCAAGCCCCATCTGTGCTTCCAACAGTTCCCCTCTTCTGTTCAGCAGGAAACGCAAATGCCTGCTGTGTGCCCTGCTCAGCTTCAACCTGCCCGCCTGCGCCATTCCAAACTTAGTATCATATCCCGCAAAAAGGCCGGCAAGTGCCAACGGAAAATCGATCTCTTTTGACAAATTTCCCAACACCTCAATTCCGAACTTGGCCCCTTTGCCCTCAAAACCCGGAAAAACAGCCCCGGCCAGCTTGCTCTTAATCAACATCGACGCTCCATGTGCGCGATTCGGATGTGTTACGATAGCCTCAAGCTCCATCGCAATACGCTCGGCACTAATCTTCGTGATATTGCGGGCCTTGGTGCAAATGGCCGACCACGTCTGCGGTTCAATTGCAAAATCCAATTGAGTGGAAAACCTTACCGCACGCAACAGCCTCAGATAATCTTCGCCAAAACGTTTTTGTGCATCCCCAATCGTCCGGACCAGGCCCTTGCGCAAATCGCTCCTGCCTCCAACGTAGTCGATTACTTTTCGCCCAATCGGGTCGTAGAACATCCCGTTTATAGTGAAGTCTCTCCTGCCTGCGTCTTCCTGCGGGCTGGAAAATGCCACGCGTCCGGGATGTCTGCCGTCTGCATATCCGCTTTCGGTCCTGAAAGTTGCAACTTCGGTCTGCACGCCGTCGGCAATTACCATAACGACGCCGAATTTTGCCCCGACCTTCAGCGTCCGCTTGAATAACTTTATCACTTCATCAGGCTTGGCGTCAGTCGCCACGTCGTAGTCTTTGGCCGGACGCTTCAGCAGCATATCACGCACACACCCCCCCGCCAGCAGCGCCTGGTAATCGGCCTTACGCAGCCGTTTGATTATCTTTATTGCCGCTTCTCTGCTTGTCATTTACTAAGCTCTTAATTAACCGTCCAGCCGCAAAAGCACTACCGCCATAGTTCCCCACCTGCGCCTGTCTATTACTTTCAATCGGCTGTATGTGTCCAACAGCTTTGTTCGGCGGTGCGTCCTGACTACAACGATTGCCTCGTCGGCCGCCTGCCGGGATACAAGCTCCAAAATACCGGCCAGCGGTGAATCCGCTCCGACTTCTTCGGTCATTTTGTAGGGTGGGTCAACAAAAACGAGCTCATATTTGTCCGGGCTGCTACCTGCATCGGCACCAATCTTAAGTACGTTAGCCTTTATCACCTTCGACCGGCCGGTGAAGCCGGCTTTGGCGAGGTTCCGATGCAGCGTTTCAATCACATTCGGATTATCGTCAACGAATGTAACCTTCTTCGCACCTCTCGACAGCGCCTCAAGCCCCAACGACCCAACTCCGCAAAACAAATCGGCTGCTACCCTGTCCTGTGGCAAACCGTAATTGTAGAGCACATTAAACAGCGACTCCTTGACCATGTCGGTAATCGGTCTTGTATCGAAGCCCTTCGGGCTAAGCAGCTTCATCCCGCGCTTCGTACCCGCTATTATCCGCATCCGATAACCCCGAATTTATTCCTTCAATAATTGGCCACACCTAAATATGGGCGGAAAGAAATTCAGTTAGCAAAAAAATACGAATTGACACCTCTGAAATTATGACCCTCATAGGCAACAAATTGCAGCGATGGCTCAGAACTCATTGGTACGCCGGAACCCCCGTTTTTTCACCGATCCAATCAAGAACAGATTTGAAAATCGGGCATTGAATTTGATTGTTAGCAAATATAATTTTCTTGATGTCACTCACTTTCTGAAGAACGGCTCTTGCGTGGATTGTATCACGGTACGCACGTTTTTGACTTGATTTTGTTACGAACAGTTCCTCCACTATATACTTTGGAGGGCGTTCTTGGTCTTGTTCCTCGACCGGATTTTTCCAACTCCCAAGCTGGTCTGACGTTCTTAGATAACTACGCAACTCATCTTTGGCCGCCAATAATAACATCTCAAGGTCATGCTTGAGTGCAGCACCAAGAAACCTCTCAAGCAGCTTCTTGACTTCCTGCTTACTATAGCTATACGTTTGTTCGAGTGCAGCAGAGACCTCCTTTTGCTGTACCCTCTTTAACTCATCAATGTCCGAATGTTTATATTTAGTGGATTGATATGGGCTGTTAGGATAAAGATCGGGAAGACCAACTACAATATCGCTTGCCTCACCAACAAGTTTTTCCGAAACTCGGGGACCAATTTTCTTGAAGAAATTAGACTTATTATCAAGTGTTACAATCTTGATTCCGTGGCCTTTACTACGAAGAGCCTTGCGCCAGTTTTCCCACAGGGCTTCAAGAGCAACTCTGTCAGCTTGCCCCTCGACATATACCCAAACTTTCATCCGAGAGCCTCCAGCTCCCCTGACCGATGCAGGTCTCCGAGTGAATCAGCTACAACATTTTCTAACATCTTTCTGAGGCTTTTACGGTTACCAGGCCGTTCCCAGGTAATTTTGTTACCCTCACGAGCCATCACTGCAATGTCATCAATACCAAAACAGTTCAACAAGTCAGGGCTATGTGTCGTGATAAGAACCTGGGTTCTTTCCGAGGCAGTCTTAATCATGTCGGCGACAACAGGTAGCAACCTTGGATGCAATCCTACTTCGGGCTCATCGACCATAATAAATGCCGGTGGAACAGGATTTAAGAGCGCCGCAGCCAAGCATAAGAACCTCAATATACCATCAGATAAATCCCACAACTCCATTGATCTGTCCATCCCCTTTTCTCGTACACGCACAAGCACTTTTGCAGAGGCTCCGTATGCCGTCTCGGCGAAAATGTCATCGAAAAACGGGTAGGCCGTTTGGAGAAACTCTCGAATTTCATCCGACGTAGATTTGTAAGCTGCTCTCGTGAGTATCTCATGAAGAACCGTACCCAGATTCTCGCCATTTGGGTAAAGAGCAGTCAAAGGCCTGATTTCAGAAGGCTGCATTCTCAGTTTCGAGTAGCTCCCAACGTCAAAGCCGGGGTATGAAACAATACTACTCAACAATGATCTCGCCCACGCTAGTATCGGGTATTCGTTGTAGAACCTAATTTGAGATAGCTTTAATGATTGTTCCTGCTCTGATACTTCCTCGGGCGCGTCTAAATTATTTTCCTTTTTTGGGGGGGGAATATCTGGGGATAACGATGAATCTTCTGAATCTTCAACAATCTCGTCAAAAGGGACTAAGCGTCGTTCTAATCTGCTGAAGATGTGTGACTTGTGACGAGTAGCCTCCAGCAATTTAAGGGGGGACTTATGACCCTCAAGCGGTCTTTCTGTCCGTAGTAACTCGTAAACAGGAATAGCTTGATCGTATTGATCCTTCTCAATAGTAACTTCATAAACATAGCCGTATTTATCTGAAAGTGGTACATTACGCCAATAAGGGTGTTTCCGGGGTTTCTTGAAGACCAATTCCCAAGCTAACTCGTCATTCTTTTTGGACGCGGTCAGCACAGAGGCAAACCCCATTTCCCACTTAAGGACCTCTTTCAAAGAAAATTGAGCGGCCCTTGAAATAAACTGCAAGCAACTCATAAGTATGCTTTTTCCTGTGGCATTTGCTCCGATGACTATTGCGAGTTGTCCAAAATCCGCGCAAAAATGATCTAAAAGGCGGTATCCATTTATTTTAACTGATTCTATCATAGACCCATCCCTTCTTCTAAGCTTTCAGGTCAACGAAGTGCTTGCAAACAAAGCCCTTACGATGACATCAAATACTCTTTTTCAAAAACGCCTCTTAATCGTTGCCAACTGATAAAGTACCTCAAAACCAGTTGTAAGTCAACACGAACCTTCTGACCAGCGTCCAACAATGGCCTGACAAAATCATCAGTTTAATTCCGACCGGTTAGTACAGTTGTTTCCCGCTATGACGACACTCGCTAATCTCAGGTATTATAAGCACTTACGTTCCACAGTTGCAAGTCCACCGCTACAAGTCGAAGGCATTTACTTTTAACTTCTGTTCGTTTTTGAATCTTTCAATCGCAAGCTGGATGAGTCTTTCTATCAGCTCTGAATAGGATATACCGCTTGCGGCCCACAGCTTCGGATACATACTGATGTTCGTAAACCCTGGAATTGTATTGATTTCATTTACTATAACATCATTATCTTTCACGAACAAATCCACGCGCGCCATACCCTCACAACAAAGTGCTTTGAACGTTTTAATAGCATAATCCTGAACTTTTTTTGTAGTCTTATCATCGAGCTTGGCCGGGATATCAAGAACGGCCCCGGCTTCATCAATATATTTCGCTTCGTATGAGTAAAACTCGCGTTGCGGGATAATCTCACCCGGCACCGATGCTATCGGACTATCATTGCCCAATACAGAGCACTCAATCTCCCTGCCTTCGATATACTCTTCGACGAGTATCTTGTTGTCATATTCAAAAGCCAGACTAACGGCTTCGTGGAACTGGTTTTCGGATTTAACCTTGCTGATGCCGACCGATGAGCCGAGATTGGCGGGCTTGACAAAAAACGGCAGGTGCAAACGACTCTTTACTATTTCAAAATCAATTTCATCAGCTCTTAAGCGATTGAAGACAACAAAATCGGCGATGGGTATCTGCGCCTCTCTCAAGAGTCTTTTCATAACATCCTTGTCCATTCCCACAGCCGAGCCTAAGACACCCGTTCCAACAAAGGGAACGTTTGCCAGTTTCAGCAATCCCTGGACCGTACCGTCTTCGCCGAAGGGCCCGTGAAGAACCGGAAAAACAACATCAATCGGCCCAATCGTTTCATCGCCGCCAACCGCAATCAGCCCTGCATCCTGCCGGCCCGGAACCAGCGCCAAATTTTCGCCGGCCGGCGCCAGTTTGATTAGCTTTGGATTATCTGTTTGTAAAAGAAACTTCGACTCGTCATTCAGATACCACC
>QNBT01000140.1 GCA_003644205.1 Planctomycetota bacterium
CGATGATGACGGTGACGGCGTTGGCGATGTCTGGGCCAAGAGTTCCCTGACTACGACCAACGGCGATATGGATGTTTATGGTGAAAATATCCAGGTCGGTGGTGTCGCTGATTCCGGTGGTAATATGGATATGACGGCAGCCGACAATATCACCTTGAATGACGCTGCGATAGCGACCGAATCCATGACGCTGACAGCCGATGATGACGATGACGCTGTAGGTGATATGTGGGCCATGAGCACACTGACAACTACCAACGGTAATATCGAGATTTCAGCATCGGATACCACCATCAAACTCGACGATGACGTAACTGCAGGTGATAACCTCATTCTAAATAACAATACCGAGGTCGCGGCGGCCAAGACTCTCCATGCAAATAATGACGTGGCTTTGGCGGCTGGTAAGACTATAACCGGCTCAGGAAACCTTACCATAACAGCCGGTCATGATATCGGTCTTGGCGTGTATAATACCGATATGTCCGACCCGCACAGCGGTTCAGGCGGTGAGGTAACAGCGGCCGGCAACCTGACCATCAGCGCCGACACGACATCCGGCGGCTCGAACATTTTCGCACACGGCAAGCTCCACTCCGATGGTGATATGCTGGTTGAGGCCGGTGACGATGTTTACCTTAAGGCTACTCCCGACAGTGCATACGCAGGAGGGAACATGACCCTAACTGCCAGTACCGCTGCCGGGAATGATACCGGTAATCTGGAAGTCGAAGGCAATCTTGAGGCGGTTGGGGATATGGTACTTTCATCTTCGAATAACACGACGCACCTGTATGGTGACTACAATGTAGCGGGTGGCAGTATCACACTGAACAACAACACCCAGGCCGCCGGTAACATCATAGCCGGCGAAGATGTAACCGCCCACGGCGATCTGCTATTGGATAGACCTCTGTGGAAAGATAATACCGACCAGACAGTCCAGGCCACAAACGGCACGTTGACTGCGGAGGGTTGGGTTCGTAAGGTAACGCCGGGCCATCTGTGGTTACTGGGTGGTGACGAAGAACTCGCAGTTGACCTGCAGCATGAAAGCGACGGGCCATGGGATCCTGCAGCAAGTACCTGCGAGGGTAATCTGTGGATTGAAGGCGAAGGTAACGTACAAGTTAGTGGTGATTTGACAACATTTGGAGATTGCTGGGAATGTGAAAAAGACAATGGCTTTTATAGGGATTATGACCGCGGTGGTGTGGCTGTGATTTCCAACGAAGGCAAGATATACACTGCCGGAGGTGCCAACGATACTCTCAACGTCACAGTAGAAGGTAACTCCGATCATAAGGCGGGCTTAGGCGTTGACCTGCCGTATGGTGACGGCAAAGCCGCAATCATGATTATCAGCAAAGAAGACTTAAAGATTGGTCCTGATGCCGAACTCCATGCTTCCGGAACTTACTATGATGATGTTGATGACAGGGCCGGTATGAATTTGCTGGACGAGCCGGCAACTATCGGTGGTGTTCCCAGAGACGAAGGCGACCCGTTCGATGTAGCGATTTATGTCGCCAGTACCGAAGGTAATGTCGATGTAAGCTCGCCGGTTAGCATAGAGTCAAGCGTGGGTTTCCCCGTGCCGAAGCGTTCTATCGAGCCAGAGGTCGAGAGAAAAGGCGCTATGGTGATCGATGCTTTTGATACGGTAACCTTTGGCCCGGCATTCGAAGAGTCTTTGGCAGGCGATGGTGTTACAAGTGATGTAGGTGACCGACTGGAGGTCGTCTCTCGCATAAGCGAGTGGTTGTTCCAGGCCGTTGGCAAGCTGCCTTATGTATATGGTGGCGGCCCCTTCGTACCGGATTACGCCTATGTTCTCCGCGGCTCCGGGCAGAGCAATCCTGCTATTGCCGGCAACCCGGATAATGACAGGGCATGGGTCCTTGAGAGTCCGCCGGAGCCGGCGCCGCTTTACACCGAAGCCGGTGAAGATACGGAACCACAGGAATTTGCTGAAGGCGGTTGTCCTGCTCTGATGGCCTGGTTTGCCGATGAAGTCGGCGTACCGGAGGACCAGATACAGGTTATTGTCCAGGATGCCTTTGCTTATGCAACGGACATCCAGCCCTGTGAGGCGTGTGCAAGACTCAGAGATGCCGCCACAATCCTCAGCGATGAAGAAGGTACTTATATGGCTGCCTTGGGGCAGGTGGTGAACGAGTTCACGACACCCGGCGCCCCGATTGCACCGGAGCAGATGACTCTGATTGCATCTGCGGTGGCAAGTGCTGAGGTCGGCACTAATTATGCCGCAGCCGGCGAATGGCTTGATTCATTGGTTCAGTATGTCGCGGTTATGAATACCGAGATGGGATTCTCAGCTACCGAAGCCGTAGCGTTTGTGGGCAAATACACTACGCCGATAACCGAAGGCGACGATGCGATTCTTGCATCTTATGTCCAGGCCCGTTTGGCCCAACTCGGTGGATGATAAGACTGATTTTTCAGTGAAGCAGATATATGTCGCCGTTGGGTATTGTTTTTCCAACGGCGACTTTTTTGTCTTCATTGTATCTGTTGAACACCCTCAGACCCTCCTGAAACAAGCTCGGTGGATATCCCGACCACCTGGTCCAGTTTCGCTACGCTCGGAAGGGGCCGGGTTTTTTGACGCAGCATAGCCATAGTTGACAGCACCTTAGTTACAGCCGGGTGGTCTGCGCTGAAGATTTCCTCGAGGGTCTGCTTCGCCGTCAGGCAAAGATCCTTCGCTTCTACATATTTTTCTTTTTCTATACATACTCTGGCAAGATTATTGAACGCGACGGCTGTGTAATCATTATGCAGCCCAAGAGAATCTTTTAAGACCTGTGTCGCCCTTCGACAGAAACTTTCGGCCTGGCCATAGCGCCCTATGGTGATATACAACTCGCCCAGTGAGTTCAAAATTTTACCGGCCAGTGGATGCCCGGCTCCCAGTTTATTTTCAACTGCTTCCAGGGCTTTTTGCAGCAGGTCCTGGGCTTGGGCAAATTCTTTATTTGCTGTTCGGATACTTGACATTGTCAACCACACCGGGGTTAAAAGGTGATTGTCCGGGCCGTAAATTTTTTCCTGAATCGGCAATGCCCGCTCAAGCAATTTTTCGGCACTACGATACCTGCCCTGAAGTACGTATAGCCCAGCCAAATCAGTAAGCACCTTCGCGGTGTAAAGGTGGTCGGGGCCGTAAGTCTGGTTAATCATCTCGAGTGCCTTCTGATAGGTGCTCTCGGCATCTGCGAACCGGCCCTGCGC
Organism: Planctomycetota bacterium; assembly: GCA_003644205.1. Lineage (GTDB taxonomy): Bacteria > Planctomycetota > Phycisphaerae > Sedimentisphaerales > Anaerohalosphaeraceae > QNBT01. The sequence goes on from QNBT01000140.1 coordinate 3,256, forward strand.
AACAAGTATCCGGGCAAAATCGATGTAGAACGGGGCCAGGGGCTTGTGGTCATAGAGATGAGACTTTTTCATAATGTTCAGCGCCAACTGAATATCTTCACCGGCCTGGCGATATCTTGCCTGTTCTTTGTGAATTGAAGCCAATATCCTTAATGTATAGGCGATGTAGGGATGTTCTTCGTAATAGACCTTTTGTTGGAGTTTAAGGCCGAGCTCGCACATTTTTTCCGCTCTATCCGGATTGCCCTGGTTACGGTAAATATATGCCAAATCGAGTAAAGACAACGCCAGTTCCGTATCGGAAACGTTTGTTTGTTGAGCCAGAGTCAAGGCCTGCTCCGCAAGGGATTGAGCTTTTGCGTAGTCACCGCAGGCTATGTATATTCTTGCCATAGAACGAAGCGTTCTGCAGCGGCGAGAGCTATTGTCCAGTTCCGACTTTGCGCCGACCGCAACTGTGTTAAAGGACAATAGTACTGTAATCCATACCAAAAGGATGGCGCAAATATTCCTTCGCCGAATTGTTCTGTTCTGTGCCATGTACAAAATCTCCGAACCATTCCTCAAGCCTTTTCGCCGCGCTCCATTGCGGTACAAACATTAATTCGGATGATTTCAGGTCTTACTTAACGTGCGGCAAGGCCGCCATATACCTATATTTATCCTATGCGTCATTCCTGCACACCTGCTTTTGTGATGAACTACACCGGAGGGGGGATGGGCCGAATAGGCTTAGAGACTTATCGGGCTGTACGGGCTATATATAGCGCTCCCGGTTGAATTTTCCCGCCCGCCGTGCCCGCCGCGGCGAGACCGCTCGCCGTGCTGGCGCACTGTCGCAGCAGGTGTCTCGACCGGCCCGAGGCACTGTCGCGGCAGGTTTGCTCGCGGGCAAGAACCTTTATAACAACAGCTTACAATCCCACCGCGCCCACTGTGCCGAATTTTATACCCTTAGGGGTGTATAAACGAGTAACAGGGACGATTCCTTTGTGGTGAAGGTCGTTGATTCAGGTCGGGTTGACAATTGCAAGTCTTTGAGCCAGCACACTGCCCCAGCGGTTGTAAGCTTCGCTATATTGTCCTTCAAGATGTGGGGCAGGCTCGATAGTCTTAATCTTCCTGAGGCCGCTAAAGGCCTCGCTAAAATCTTTATAGACACCGGCACCGACACCGGCGCCCCTGGCGGCACCTTGTGAGCCGTCTGTGTTGTATAGTTCAACAGTCGCTGCGGTAACGGTTGCAAAAGCCTTGCCGAATAACGAACTCAAAAACATATTGGCATTACCCGCCCGGACGGTTTTTACCTCGATTCCCATATCGTGCATTATCCCAAGGCCGTATTTCAGCGCAAACACAATTCCTTCCTGGGCCGCTCTTAGCAAATGTGCCTTGCCATGCGTATTGAAGTTCAGTCCGTTAATTGAGGCGCCGATATTTTTGTTCTCCAAAGTTCTCTCGGCACCATTGCCGTAGGGAAGTATTACCAGATTGTCAGACCCCACAGATACCTTGTCCGCAAGCTCGTTCATCCGGCCGTAGTCGTCGCCGGCGCCCATAACATTATGCTTCAGCCAACTGTTCAGTATCCCCGTACCGGCCACGCACAGTAACACTCCGTATCTTGGCTTTTCGGCTGTATGGTTGACGTGAATAAATGTGTTCACTCTCGACTTGTCGTCGTAATTGGGCTCGGCGCCAATGCCATAGACAACCCCGGACGTACCTGCTGTGGCCGCTATTTCACCGGGGTTCAGGACATTCAGTGAAAAGGCGTTATTCGGCTGGTCGCCGGCCCTGTATGCGACCTTTATGCCCGCCTTTAAGCCAAGCTGGGTCGCTGCTTTTTGTGTGAGCCGGCCATGAATAGAAAAAGTGTCCACAGGCTCACAAAGAAGCTCGGGCGAAATGCCGAGGTAACTAAGAACTGTCTGCGAAAGACAATTATCCTTGAAGTCCCAGAGAATACCTTCGGATAAACCGGAAGCTGTTGTTACCGCCCGGCCCGTCATCATCATAGCGATATAATCGCCCGGCAGCATTATCTTATAAATCCTGCGGTATATGTCCGGCTCATTTTCCATGACCCATTTGAGTTTTGTAGCGGTGAAGTTGCCGGGGTAGTTCAGCAGCCATTCAAGGCATTTTTGTCTGCCGATTTGCTTTGCTGCTCTGTCGCCGATATCAACAGCCCTGCTGTCGCACCAGATTATAGCCGGTCGAAGAGGCTCAAAGTTCTTATCAACAGTTACAAGACCATGCATCTGATAAGTTATGCCGATTGCCTCAATATCACCGGCATCAATTCGGGCCTCGGCCTGTATCTGCACCGTTGCCGCTTTTACATTCTCCCACCACGTCTGTGGATGCTGCTCGGCCCAGCCGACCTGATGGGCGATGATTTCCATCTCTTTGGCAGGTGCCGTAGCCGACGCGATGACCTGTTGCGTCTCGGCATCCATCAGCGTTGCTTTTATTGATGACGTCCCAACATCATATCCGAGTAGAAACATAATTCCTGCTATCTCCCAAAAAAAGTTTACTATTATCCCTGGCTGCATCAGAGTATCCTGACTTTCACGTAAAATGTCAAGATTTGATAATAATTGGCGATTTTTGACGGGATAATTTTTTTTCAGGTAAGTGCTTGATATCTCTGCGGTTTTTCTCGATAATATATACACCGTTAACATTGGGGCGGTTAGCTCAGTTGGCTAGAGCGCCTGCTCGACACGCAGGAGGTCGTAGGTTCAAGTCCTATACCGCCCA
>QNBT01000141.1 GCA_003644205.1 Planctomycetota bacterium
TGGCCATACATGCCAACTTATATTCTTTTTCGGCTGAATTTGCAAGGGCACAATGCGGGCCGAAGGAGAGGTCTGAGGCAGTGGTTCAGAAGAGATTTCGGCCGTCAGGATTTGGGGGACATGTGTTCCATTAGAATTACTACGTCTTTAATATCAATCATGCCGTCCATGTTAATGTCGCCGAGTAAGTATCCGGCCTCGGTATCTGCGGGCGAGTTGAGGTTTTTGAGCAGTGTAGTAAAGTCCATGACGTCAATGCTGCCGTCGTAATTCAAATCATACCAATAGATATTCTCTGTCGTATCAGCCTCATCAGTTCTCCACGCGAGTCCGTAGCGTTCGAGAGCCGGGTTGAGAACATCAGAATCGGCTGGATTGCTGAAAGTTACGATTAGCTCGTAGGTGCTGTAGTTGGGGTCGGCAGCACAATAAATGTGTTCGACATTGTCACTTATGCTGTCGCTGTAATCCAGCAGATAGCCGGCCTCGGGGTCATTCGGGTCAACTGCCCAAAGCTCCAATCGCAAGTCGCTGTCAGCCTCAGTGAGTGCGGCAAACGGATACCGGTCCTCGTAGTGCCTGTTCCAAACGAGTGTTGCGGTGATGAGTTTATCGTGGATTTCCGGCATCCGGAAGCGGTACACATTGGCGCCGCTGCCGGTATTTTCAATGGTGCTATTGTCCCAGCCAATCGGCCCTGCATCACCTGCCGGCCCCTGACCGGCTACTAATTGTTCGTAAGCGCCTTGTGCGTTTAACACTCCGGCACCCTGAATGTAATCGAGGCTGACATAGTGGTCGTCGGCCTTGTCGGCGGCCCCCTTGTGCCAGTAGGGCAATTTGGCTGCCGAATTCATCAGAATGGCCTTGATTACACAGTTACCTCCGTCCGGTGCAACGGCAGGATATAAAGCCGGTTCGGACTTTGCTTTTTGTACCAACAAAGAAGTAGTCCCGGCAACAATCGGTGCGGCAAAGCTGGACCAGTCGCCTGTAATCACATATCGGCTGTTGCTGTTTGCGTCGGGCACGACACAGTTGCCGCCGGCTACGATGTCGGGTTTGCAGCGCCGGTCGTAGGTCGGGCCGATACTTGAATGCTCGGCGTGAGGCAGGGAAAACTCGCTTAAGTTCCTCGAGAGCTTGTCGGTTTTGACCGAATCGACAACGCCGACGCCAATCACGTTTGCGCCGGCACCGGGGTATAATGGGGGGTCAAAGACATCGCTGCCGTTGCCGACACTGGCGACGACAATCAGACCGTTGGCATCGGCTATATGGTTGATGCCCCTTGTCCACCAGTCATCAAATGCAGAGCCTACACTCATGGTAAGGATGTCCGCTTCGAGAGGCTTGCCGCCAAAGACGTGATTGACAATGAATCGCCAAAACTCGTAAACATCGAGTTGTACCTCCGGTGCAGCTCCGGCATATTGAAAATAGCCCAATTGCGGATGGTAGGCGTTGGGGTCGCGGCCGACTAATACTGCTCCGATTGCCGTGGAATGTTCTGAAATCCCCGGCTCAAGGCCGAGTCCATCTACAAAGCCCACATTACTGTCCGAAAAGCATTGATGCTGCATATTCAGCCTGTAGTCGTTTAGCGGAATATTCTGCAGGTAAGTGAAACTGCGACACACCGCAGCTATGGTAACACCATGTCCGGCCAGAGCAGGGTCAGTTTCCCACAGAGAATAAATGCCCGCATAATCAAGGGCTGCCGGCTGAAAGTCCTCGAAAGCCCCTACTGCCGGAGCTGTGCATAATATCATCGCAACCACTGCGGCCGAGGCAAAGGAGACGAATCCGTTTTTTCTATAATATATCGTGAACAGCCAAATCATGGAAAGCGTCTCGTAATCGTACGAAAAGCCATATGAGCGCAGACCACCCGCGTCCATAAAAATTATACCATAAAGCCATGGGTAATTGCAAGTAAATCCTCTGCGACATCTAATTTTCGACCCATAAAGTCCTATAATCCACCTCTTGAGCCCTGCCCAGGTGTTCTATCAACGCTTGATGCTGTCCAATGCCCGTTGTGCACGTCTGTGTTGAGGGTCTATAGCCAGGGCCTTATTAAGCGCCTCTATAGCTTCGTCAATTCGGCCCTGCTGTTTGAGGCAAATACCAAGATTGCAGTATATTCCGGCGTCATTTGGTGCGGCTTTAAGGGCCTGTTTGTACCTTTCAGTAGCCTGGCCGAACCTGTTCAGGGCCGCAAGTGCGTTTGCCATGTTGTTAAGGGTTTCAGGATCGTCGGGCTTAAAATTCAGCGATATTTCGTAGTGTTCGATGGCCTTTTCGGGCTGTCCCTGAATCGCAAAGATATTGCCGAGATTATTATGCGGGACGGGGTCATCCGGCTTTAGCTCAATCGCTCTGGAGTAGTGTTCAATTGCTTCGTCCATTCGGCCAAGCCCGTAAAAAGCAGTGCCGAGGTTGTCATGGGCACTTGCACTCTTGGGATTAATACGAATAGCTTCGTTAAAGTGGCCGATGGCTTCCTGGGTTTTTCCCAGCTTAGACAGCGCCAATCCCAGGTCATCGTGCAGGTCCGCACTTTCAGGGTCGGTCTCAAGTGCCGCGTTATAGTGGGCTATAGCTTCTTCAAATTTGCCCTGGTCGGCTAACAACAGACCTACATTGTGATGCGCCTCCACGTAATCGGGCCTCAGACTGATTGCTTTGGAATACGCTTCGATGGCTTCTGCGGTGCGGTCGCGTTTGTCTAAGGAATCGCCCAGGCCGTAGTATAACTCCGGCTCGAAATCAAGCTGTTCGGCGTAGAACGGGCCGGGGATGCTGCTTACCAGACCTATCCCGACGCAAGTTGCAACCGCAACCGCAAATTTCTTCGGCTGGCGCTCTTTGATGAACCGCCATACTGCAAGGCATCCAGCCGCAGCCAATACACTCATTACCGGCACAATCGGCACACGATACCTCGCCGTTACAAAAACCAGTACCACCGCCGCCGGGTATAGAACCACAAACAGCCAAATTGGTACGGCTATCTGGCGGCGCCGATAGAAGCCCCCTACGGCCGCCAACGGCAGCAGCAGACCAAATGGAAATCCGAACGCCCCCCCCTTCCAAACGCCCAAGCTGAGCAGGCCGGACCACTTTCTGAATAAATAAATATCAACGTTGCGCGGCATTTCCCGGGAGCTTATAAACTGGGCTGTTTTGTAGCCCAGGCCCTTCAGGAAACTTAAAGGCCGGGAGATGATGTAGTTTTTTGTTCTGTCAAGAAAAAACTGCTGCGTCTCGAGTCTGTCCGTGATTCCGGCCTCAACCGGAAGTTCGGTGAGTTTGCGCCATGCCAGGCCGGGTCTGGTTGTGATAGTCTCCTTATAATTGGGATTGTTGCCGATATAGAAATTGATTCCGCCGGAATAGGGCGTAATCGTTGCTTTGCCTATTACGTGCCGGCTCATAACCAGTTGAGGCCCGGCTATAACGAAAAAACCGGTAGCCAGTCCGGCCATACCAGCTAAAAATCTCCGGATGCCAACGGGATGGCGAATCCATGCAATAATCAGCCACACCAACGCCACTCCGACAAAAGGCAGAAAAACTGAGCGCGTTGCAATTGCAATCGCACAAGTAAAGCCTAAGATAAATCCGCGTACAACAGTCTGTTTTTCTCGTGCGTCCAGCAAAGCGATGATTATAGCAACCGACCAGAACGCCGCCCAGCCAGTTGCCAATAGCTCGCCCTCGAAAAAGACCAGGGGCATATAAAGTGCGCAGATAATGCCGGCTAAAACACCGGCCGGTTTGCCGAAGACTTTGTTGCCCAACAGATATACCAGCACGCACGTCAGGCCGCCCAACAGAACCTGGACGAGTTTGACACACAGAATAGATGAATTGCTCAGCCGATAAATGGCCGACAGGAACAATGGGTAAAATGTGGGCTGCCAGAAAAATTCGTGCGTCAGCGGTCCGCCGCCGGCAAAATCTCGTGCCATCTGGTCGTATGTCATAGCATCCACGACAGGAGCCCAAAAAGTGGGATTTTCGCGGCTCTGGTAAAGATAAAGCCCCCTGACCGACACAGCAAGGCAAAAAACTGCCACCGCAGGCCACAAGCTACCTTTCAGGGATACAACTTCACTCTTTTTGCCCTTACGGGCATGTTTTTTATCCTTTTGTTTCATCGTCTTTCAAAACCCCGCGTAAAACGCGGGGCTAAATATTGGTTTTGGCAACAAATATTAACAATTGTTGTTTTGAGAATCAGGCCCTTGCAATTAAGACCAGAACTTGTTATATTTCGTCTTATATGCTAATAATATCGGGTAGGAAGAACGTTACACACAAAAAAATGCGTCAAATGCCCACGAAGCGGGCGTAAAGTGTGGTTTGGGGCTATTGACCGTATGAAGGTTATTCTTGATGCAAAGCAAATCGAGGCCGCACTGAGCGATTTAACAGATAGCATCGCCCAGCAAGTTTCCGCAAATGTCGATATTGCCGTAATCGGTATCCGCAGCAGGGGCGAAATCTTAGCTAAGCGCCTTTCGCAGAGGCTCTCGGATAAACTCGGCAAAACAGTTCCTTACGGCACACTTGATATTACACTTTATCGGGATGATTTGAACGACCCCCAGAGCGATGCCCAGCCGACCGTCCGCAGTACAGAGCTCCCGTTTGACATAAATGAAAAAATTATCATCCTCGTCGATGACGTTCTATATACAGGCAGGTCAACACGGGCAGCTATGGACGCCCTGGTCGACTTTGGCCGGCCGAAAGCAATAAGATTAGCCGTCCTCGTTGACAGGGGCCGGCGTGAGCTGCCCATCCAGGCCGACTATATCGGTTGTAAGGTTGATATTGGGCCGGGTCAATCCGTCGAGGTGAACCTTGTGGATACCGATGATAAAGACCAGGTCATAGTCAAGTAAGGGTCTGCGTGGCAAAAAAAAGAGACAAGAAGTTCCGATGGCAGCGAAAACACCTGTTGGGTCTTAGAGAACTTGACAGAGAAGAAATTGAATTCATTCTCGATACGGCCAAGGGTTTTGAACAGATAGGAGCCCGCTCCATCAAAAAGGCGCCGCCGCTCAGAGGCAAGGTGGTGGCCAACATGTTCTTTGAGGACAGCACACGGACGAGAAACAGCTTTGCGCTTGCGGCCGGGCGATTAAGCGCCGATGTTATCGAGTTCACCAAAAAATCAAGTTCCGTCAGCAAGGGCGAGACGTTACTCGACACCGCCAGGAATCTCGAAGCGATGGGCGTTGATATTGTTGTTGTTCGCCACGGTGCGGGTGGTGCGCCGAAGTTTTTGAGCCGAAACATAAACGCATGTGTCGTAAATGCCGGCGACGGCTTCAACGAACACCCGACACAGGCACTCTTAGATGTATATACAATCAGGCAAATGAGAGGTTCTCTTGACGGCTTGAAAATCGGAATCGTCGGGGATATCGCGCACTCTCGCGTGGCCGGCAGCGGCATCTGGGCAATGACGAAACTCGGCGCAGAGGTTACGCTTATCGGTCCGCCGACACTAATGCCGGCCCAGGCCCACCGGCTGCCTGTCAAAATCAGTTACAACCTCGATGACGTCATTGAGCAGTTGGACGTAATCAACATGCTACGAATCCAGTTTGAGCGCATGGGCAAAAATCCGTTTCCATCCGTCAGGGAGTATTCTCATTTTTTCGGTTTGACCGTTGAGCGGATGAAAAGTGCTAAGCCCGACATAATAGTGATGCACCCGGGGCCGATAAACAGGGGCCTTGAACTGGAATCGGAGGTTGCCGACGGCCCGAATAGTGTAATTTTGCAACAGGTGGCGAACGGCCTGCCGGTAAGGATGGCGGTGCTGTTTTTAGTGAACCAGGCCGCAGTACTCGAACATTAATCTCAGGAGAGTGTATAGTATGGCCGCGATAGAGATAGAAAGAATGTTAACTCTCGTGCCTCAGTTGTTGGAAATCCCTCACAGCAGAATTTGGACAACATACGACAAGGAAGCAGACGTGCTCTATATCAACTTCAGGAA
>QNBT01000142.1 GCA_003644205.1 Planctomycetota bacterium
GCGGCGAGGTTCGTGGCGACGGCCAAATAGTAATAAAAGCGGTCTCGACGCTGGAAGAGGCCGGCGCAGGTGAAATCACCTTCTTGACCAATAAAAAGTATGAGCCGTTGCTAAAAAGCACCAAGGCAAGCGCCGTGATTGTCGCAAAGCCCGTTGAAACTGATGCTGCACTTTTAATCGCCGAGGACCCCTACTATGCCTTTATGCAGATAGTGGTTCTGCTGCACGGCCATCGGAAGCATAAAAAGGTAGGTGTCAGCAAGAGCTCATCTGTTGCAAAAACGGCGAAATTAGGCACAAATTGTAACGTTTATGATTTTGCGGTAATCAGTGATGGGGTGCAAGTAGGAAAAAATTGCTGTATTTACCCCGGGGCATTTGTCGGGCCGGATGTCAAAATTGGTGATGACTGTATAGTCTATGCGAACGCGGTTATTTATGACGGGTGTGAAATAGGCAACCGTGTTATTATACATGCAAATGCCGTTATAGGTGAAGATGGTTACGGCTTTGCCACGCACAATGGCGAGCATTATAAGATTCCACAAATCGGCAGAGTTGTATTGGAAGATGATGTCGAAATCGGGGCATGCAGTACTATTGAGCGGGCGACATTAGGCGATACGATTATCTGCAAAGGCACTAAGGTTGGCGATATGGTTGCGATTGGTCACGGGACCAAGGTGGGCGCGCACTGTCTGTTGGTTCCGCAGGTCGGCATCTCAGGCTCAGCGACGTTGGGGCATCATTGTGTACTCGCCGGACAAGTGGGCATTGTGGGCCATATAAAGATTGGTAATATGGTTACCATCGGTGCCCAGTCCGGTGTTGGCCATGATATCCCTGACGGGGCTACCATTCTCGGGACCCCGGCTATCGAGGCCGGTAAAACAAAGCGGGTGTATGCTTCGATGCAGCACCTGCCGGCGATGCGAAAGAGTATCCGTAAGCTTGAAAAGCGCCTGGCCGACCTGGAAAAGGCTGGTGAATAGATATACATGGATATGGCAGACGTTATTGGTTTAATTGCCGGTCAGGGACGGCTTCCTTTTCTTGTTGCCGACGGGGCAAGGCGTGCGGGGCTGAAAGTTATTTGTGTTGGTCTTGCGGATAATGCCGACCCGGCCTTAGCTGAGCATACCGACGTTTTCCACAGGGTACCGTTGGCTCGCGTTGGGAGCTGGATAAGAAAGCTCAGGAAATACGGCGTAACGACGACGATAATGGTTGGTCGGGTCGCCAAGAAAAGGATTTACACTCCGTGGCGAATTTTGCGATACCTGCCTGACTGGCGAGCCGTTAGAATCTGGTATTGGCGGCTGTGGGGCAAAGACAAACGTAACGATACACTGCTGAGCGCTCTGGCTGAAGAATTAGCCAGCGGCGAAATTTATCTGGAGAACTCGATAATGTACTGCAAAGAGCACCTTGCCACAGAGGGCGTGATGACTAAGGTACAGCCGGGTCTATTGGTGAAGGCGGATATTGAGTTCGGCTGGCCGATTGTTCAAAAATTAGGCCGGCTCGACATCGGCCAGGCTATCGCGGTGAAGGAAAGGGAGATAATCGCTGTTGAGGCGATCGAAGGGACGGCCAGGATGATTGAGCGTGCAGGCGAGCTGTGTCCTAAGGCCAACTGGACGCTTATCAAGGCGGCCAAGCCGAATCAGGATATGCGATTTGATGTGCCGTGTGTTGGGCCGGATACCATTGAAAGTCTTGCGGCAAACGGCGGCAAATGTATTGTGCTCCAGAAGGACAACGTCGTAATTATTGATAAACCCCAGACGATTGAATTAGCGGATCGCCTGGGCATAGCTATTGTCGGTTACTGATTGTTTCAGTTATGACCACATCCGCCAATCATACCAGGTTTGAAAAAATACGTATTAGCGGCTGGACGATGCACGTAAGCAGTGATTTTCCCAAAGCGTCAATTCACAGCCTGAGCCAGCCGACTGATGAGGTCGATGGTGTTCGCGGACCTTTTAATGAGGTTGAAGCCTCGGAGTATGCGAGAGTATTTAAGTGTTCTGTGGGCTTTGGCGGAAGGTGTCAAAATCTTTATATCAAACAGTTTCTTTTCAGGTCGGCATGGGATTTTGTGAAACACCTTTTTCGGCCGAGTCGCGCCAGGCGCGCATTTTCCGGGTCAATGACTCTCGCCGAGCACGGCTTTTGCGTACCCGAGATAGTGGGTCTCGGAGAGCAAAGGTATGGGCCGGTGTGCACGTCTAATTTTTTAATTACCCGCGAGCTTACTGGCGCCGACAACCTTTATGACCACTTTGACGGCAATTGGCGGGGTCAATCGCCGCAGGTATTGTGTGATAAACGGAGGTTTATAAGAGCGCTTGGCGAAACGGTTGGGCGTATGCACCGTGAAGGCATTTTTCACGGCGACATGCGCGCCGGTAATGTATTTGCCAAAAGTGCTGAAGCCGCGTGGCAATTCTTTTTTTTAGACAATGAGCGTACGCGGAAATTCGGGCTTTTGCCTGGGCGGCTTCGGCTAAAGAATCTCGTACAGTTGAATATGCTCTCAGGTCAAAATATCACGGTGACCGACCGGATGAGGTTCTTTGAGGCGTATCTTGCGCACAACGGGCATCTGCGAGGCAAATGGAAGGAGCTTATAATCAGAGTTGTCGGCAAAACACGTCAGCGTTTGCAAGACAGCCCCTCTGCCGGTTAACCTGCATTCTGGCCGCCGAGGTCGGTGATACGGCGCGCGTGATGCGTATAGAACAGAAGACAGAGGACAGAAAAATCTGATTTCCGACTTCCGACATCTGATTTCTGATTTACGCAATACTGCACTACGGCATACGAATTATACCATAACATGCTGCCGGCCTTTCCGGTGGGGGACGCTTTACGGCGGATGAGAACCTCTTTTTTTTGGTTCATCCGAATAATGGGCGGCCCGCTTGCCTGTTGCGGAGGCAGAGCCTTCGGCTGTGACCTACGCATTAACCGGATTACCCACAAACGCTGTGACGTTAATATAATTTTGTTGCAAAATGGGTTTTTTCTGTGAGAATGTCAGCCATGGTTTTTACGATACATAGATATATATTTCGCGAACTGTTGCGGGTTTTTGTGCTCGCGGCCGTTGCGCTTACGCTGACGATGATTCCCTGTATGTTGGTCGGGCCGATACAGAAATTCGGCGTTGGCCCGAAACAGGTGGTTCACCTCTTGGGCTACTTTATACCTATTATTCTGACCTTTGTGCTGCCTATGGCGGCGCTTTTCGCCGCGGCTTTGACATACGGCAGATTCGCTCATGACAATGAACTTGATGCCTGTCGGGCGAGCGGTATAAGTCTTTTGACACTCATTTATCCGGGACTTTGTCTGGCGATTATAGTCGCTATAGTTGCCCTTGTTCTGAGTTTTCACGTCGTCCCCGCCTTTGTCCACCGCGCCGAAAAAGCCATCCAGGGTAATGTCAAGCAGATACTCTTTAGAAATATCCAGCGCAAAGGATATTATACGCTGCCCGACGGAGATTTTAGAATCTATGCCGACCAGGCAGCGCCGGCCGAGGATGCACTTGGCGGAGTTGTAGTCATCGAATCCGAAGGGGCGGATATTACAAAGCTCATTACCGCAGAGGCAGCAAAGATAGTATTCGCCGATATCGGCAAATTGTATAACAAGGTAACGGTAGTTGCACGAGAGGCTTATACCCTTGACGAGGCGGGGCGTCAGGCTTACTTTCAGCAATTGCCTGTTTCAGGCAGGTTCGAATCGCTGTTAGCCGACAGCATAAAATTCCAGAAGATAGACCAGATAAAGCGGATAAAAGTCGATATGCTCAGTTTTAATCCCATCCGCAAGCTCGCCCTCCAGGTTCGGGCGCAGTTGGCGGCGGAACTGTTGGCCGGCCAAATCACCGAGACGATAGCCGGGGAGGGTACGGGATACTATCAGCTTGTCGCAGAGGACAGGATCGTGATGTTAAGTGCCGGCAGATGCATACCAAAAGCTCCCGATCGCAGCAAGAGGGGCAGGGATAAGCCGCCGACAATTGAATTAACCCACACAGTCAGATTGTCGGAGTATGACAGGGTCCGGCAGCAGTTGATATGCCACTGGGAAAGTGAAAGAGGTATCTTAAAATTGGAAGATAACCAGTTCGGCTCGCCGCTGGAGATAGTTCTTTACGACCCTGCCTGGCAACAGAGCAGTGGCTTAAAGGGGTTGGCACAACAGCATGTGATAAGAAATGTTGCTGTGCCTGAAGCTATCGAAGAAAGACTTGCCTCAGATAATCTGCTCCCCAAACTCTTAGATGTCCGGTCGATTTTGCCGACTGCCTCACCAGGCCTGATTGGGCTGCAGGACAAACTTGCCGGCGAGATGGAAAGCACCACCAACGAAATAAGCTCGGAGATTCACTCCAGGCTCGTCCTGGGTTTAGGGTGCACCACGCTTGTATTGATCGCCATCGCACTTGGCATAATCTTCAAAGGCGGCCATCTGCTCAGCGCCTTCGGCACGAGCGCGATTCCCGCCGCCGTCCTTGTCGTATTCATCTTAGCAGGCAAAGACCTGACTAAAAATCCCGCGGTATCAGCGACGGTCGGCATAGGGGTGATGTGGAGCGGGCTGATTATATTGTCGGTTTTAACTGCAGGCGTATATCATAAATTGCTCAGAACATAAGCGCAGGCGATTATGAAAATTTTAGACAAATATATTGCTCGCAACTTCATTGTCGGCTACTTCATCGTGCTGGTAGTGTTGATAGGCCTGTGCGTTGTTATCGATCTGTTTATTAACCTCGATGAGTTTGCGGAACTGTCGGATTTGGGTGCCCGGAGGGTTCTCTCGAATATGGCGACGTATTACGGCGCCCAAAGTGCGCTTTACTTTCGCTATTTATCCGGTTTCATTACCGTTATCGCCGCCTTGTTTTCGTTGGGCAGGATGATATGGACCAACGAGCTTATCGCCGTGATGGCCTCCGGTACGAGTCTGAAGCGAATCATAGCGCCTGTAGTGCTGCTTTCGATTCTGTTTACGGGCCTTTTGGTTGTTGACCAGGAGATAATCATACCGCGTCTGGCGAATCAATTAGTGCGATCTCACGATGCGCTGCCGGGCGAAGAAACCTATGACGTGTGGTTTATGGGCGACGAAAACGGCTCATTGATTAACACGAGAAACTTCGATGAAAAGACCGGCACTATGCACAAGCCGACTATAATCGTTCGCGAACCTGTACCGGACTCGGTCAGGTGGGATGTGGTAGGCGAGATCCAGGCCGATAGCGCAATCTACAACCGTGAAAAAAAACGCTGGGACCTGAAAAACGGCATATTCCTCAAGATTGTCAAGCAGGATGAGGAGTTATTGATGAGCCGGCAGCCTGAGCCGAGGGCCTTTTACGAAAGCGATGTAACACCTGAAGATATACCGGTAAGGCGACAGGAGGATTACAAATCACTGCTCAGCTCGGCTCAATTGGCCAGGCTGGCCCAAAAGAGAACAAGGGTAAAGGACTTAGCTGAGCTTTACAGCCAGAAGCATTTCCGCATTACCGACCCGATTATCAACCTGGTGATGCTTATGGTTGCTTTGCCCCTTGTGGTGTGTCGGGACCCGAAAGCACTAAAATCGGCTATCCTGATAAGCTTCGTTGTTACGGTTTCCTGCTTTGTCGTAACGTTTGGGTGCAGAATGGTTGCTACCGAAGTGATTTTCAACCAGGTAAGGCCGGAACTGTGGCCCTGGGTGCCGGTGTTTATCTTTCTACCGATTGCATTTATAGAATTTGATTCGATGAAAACATAGCAGGGGAACGAACGATGATTATAGTTACCGGTGGAGCGGGCTTTATCGGCTCGGCGATAGTGGCAGGACTCAACAGCCGGGGTATCGACGATATTGTTGTTGTTGACATCCTGGGCTTCGATGAGAAATGGAAGAATCTGCGGCGGCTCCGCTTTGCCGATTACATTGAAGGGAGCGATTTTCTGGAAATGCTCACCGCAGGCAAGA
>QNBT01000143.1 GCA_003644205.1 Planctomycetota bacterium
AGCAGGAGAAAAGTAAGCACTTACAACAAAACAGCGGGGTAAATACAATTTGAAGTTTTTTTAACTACCTTAAACCACAAGTACTTCCGAACAACGCAAATGGTTCCACTTGGACATATAGCGATTGTAAATCACTTCTGTAGCGAATGGGTAAGCGCAGTCGAAGGCAACTAAAAACTTTCCAACTCAAGCATTCTTCTTTTCATTTTTGCACCTCCCCCGGCACTGAAGCCGCCGATTTTACCATCCTTGCGGATGACCCTGTGGCAGGGAATAATAAGGGGCACAGGATTCTTAGCCAAAACATTCCCCACAGCCCGCCCAGCCCCTGTCGCGGCGTAGTCGCATGACGAAGCCGGACCCGGCCGATGCGCCAACTCCGCTAACCGGCCATAGCTCACCGTCCGACCATACTCAACGCCCCTGCATACAATCAGCACATCCTTGGAAAATCCGCTTAATCCATCCAATTCGACACTAACATCAGCAAAATCAACGCAATCTCCTTCAAAATAAGCCTTTATCTTATCCTGGAGCTCGGAAAAAATTCTCCCGTCATACGAAGCTGCCGCGATACCTTTTAAGAGCAATCTTTTGGCCTTGTCCCTGTCGGCAATCGGCAAAGACGTCCTCAAAAGGCCTCTCTCACCGCCCAAAAGGCCGAACCAGCCCCACCGCGAGCGAAATATAACGTATTTCAAGCTACAGGCCATAAATCCTTCCAACCGGTTGACTTTTGCCATCTGCCTTCTGTCCTCTGCCTTTTGACCATCCCCATATTACCTTTGCGCCGGCCAGAGTCAATATATGCACCCCCGAAGCCGAAATCCATTCGGCATTTTCTTGACTCAAACGTCAATTCGTGTTATACAGCACATTCTGGACAGAATAGGGCCGTTACGGCACAGGAGCCGGCTTCTCAGCCGTTAAAAATGGTGCGACAATGTCTATCGAAGAATTGCGGAAACAAATTGACAAGGTTGATTCGAGGCTCGTTGAGCTGCTCAACGAGCGTGCGCGAATCGTCATAGAGATAGGCAAGCTCAAGAGCAAAAACGCCGGCCCCATCTACTCACCTGCCCGTGAGAAGAAGGTCCTTGACAAGATTGCCAAAGCCAACAAAGGCCCCCTGCCGGATAAGACCTTAACGGCTATTTGGCGCGAGTTGATGAGCGGTTCTTTTTTCCTCGAACGTCCCCTGCGCATCGCATACTTAGGTCCGCAGGGCAGTTTCAGCCACACAGCCGCGATGCTAAAGTTCGGACAAAGCGTGGAATACGAGGCCGTTACGGATATCAGGAGTATCTTCGACGAAGTCAGCAAAGCCCACAGCGACCTCGGTGTCGTCCCGATTGAAAATTCCGCCGGCGGCGGCGTCGGTGAAACCCTCGATGCATTTATAGACTCCGATGTGCTGATATGCGCCGAGGTGTACATGGCGATTCATCATAATTTATTAGCCAATTGCTTACTGGAAGAAATCGAAAAGGTCTATTCCAAACCGGAGATATTCGCCCAGTGCCACGGCTGGCTAAGCTCGACCTTCAAAGAAGCCAAGACGGTATCTGTGGCGTCATCGGCCCGTGCTGCACAGATGGCTGCCGAAGAGAAGGCCGCAGCCGCTATCGGCTCAAAGGTAGCCGCAGAGTTATACGGTTTGAAAGTAATCTGCGAAAATATCGAAGATATCGCAAACAATGTAACGCGTTTTTTAGTTATCAGCAAAATCGACGCCAAGCCGACCGGTGACGACAAGACCGCACTATTGTTCAGTACCGCTCACAAGGCCGGTGCACTGGTCGATGTTCTTGATGCGTTCAGAAAATACGGGCTTAATCTGACTAATATCGAGTCCAGGCCGGGCAGGAAAAGAGAGTGGGAGTATTACTTCTTCGTGGATTTCATCGGACACAAAGACGACGAAAACGTCAAAAAAGTTCTCGACGAGGCCAGGCGGCACTGTCTGCAGCTCTCCGTCCTGGGCAGCTTTCCAAGATGTACGAGTATGCTGTAAAAGGTATATGGTCAGACGGTTAGAAGGTGAGATTTGTTAGAAAATCAGGAGAATTGATATGAGAAAACCGTTTATCGCGGGTAACTGGAAGATGAATACCGACTCTCATAGTGCGGTAGAGCTGGCAAGTGGGCTGGCCGGCCAATTAAAGGATGTTCACACCGTTGATATTGCCGTCTGTCCGCCGTTTGTATATCTTAGCGCCGTAGCAAAGGCACTGAACGGCTCGAACATCGCTCTCGGTGCCCAGGATGTGTACTTTGAGCCGAATGGGGCGTACACCGGCGAGATAAGCTGTGCGATGCTCAAGAATGTGTGCTGTACGTACGCCATCATCGGCCATTCAGAGCGACGCCACGTGATAGGCGAAACCGATGAGCTTATAAATAAGAAAATCTCAGCCGCTATCAGCG
This sequence comes from Planctomycetota bacterium, assembly GCA_003644205.1. Classification (GTDB taxonomy): domain Bacteria; phylum Planctomycetota; class Phycisphaerae; order Sedimentisphaerales; family Anaerohalosphaeraceae; genus QNBT01. Next base: position 2,428 of record QNBT01000143.1, read on the forward strand.
GCGGACTGTTGCCGATATTCTGTGTTGGTGAATTATTGGAGGAAAGAGAAGCTGGTAAAACCGAGGCGGTGGTAGCCAGGCAGGTCAAAAGGGGCCTGGCAGGTTTAAGTTCCGACAAGGTGCTCGCTGTAACGATTGCGTACGAGCCGGTGTGGGCGATAGGGACGGGCGTTACTGCGACGGCCGAGCAGGCCCAGGATGTTCATAGGATGATAAGACAGCTTCTCGCTGCTATGTACGATGGGTCCGTCGCCGGCGAGATTCGGATCCAGTACGGCGGTTCGGCCAAGCCGGCCAACACAGCCGAGCTTATGGCTTGTGCCGATGTGGACGGCCTGCTGGTAGGGGGGGCGAGTTTGAAAGTTGATGATTTTACCGCAATGATAAAAACTGTGGTGTAGCCACGGTTTTTAGCCTTTTGCTTTGGCGTACCAGTCGGGGTCACGGGCGAGTTTTTCTTTTGCCTCTTTCGTCATTGTCTGAAAGGCAGGATGGGCCGAGTCCCAGGTGCGGTCTGTGAAGGGGGTGGTCCGCATTTTTTCGACCTGCTTTGCAACATTGTCGAAGTATGAGCCGTAGATGTGGAGCGAATCGGTGATGTCAACGTATCGACCGACCTTGACGGGGCGCTCTGTCTTTTGCGATATTTTCTCGGCGATGATTTTCTGCAGGTCGGTCAGGGCGTAAACGTTCATGTACCATGCCTTGTAAAGGTCCCTGCTGCGCCAGTGTGTGTTCATGTTTAACACGGCTGTGCCACCCTCATCGGTTACGAGGCGGCACCAGATTCTCTGCAGACACGGGGGGTCGTCGGTTTTCGGGTCGGCTGTCGGCATCCAGGTAATCGCCTGCGCGCGACGGGTGTGTGCGGTGGCGGCGAGTGAGTCGATGATGTATTGAATCTGGTTAAATGCCTCAAAGGGACGGGCTGAATCTTTCGTGCGGAGGTCCTCGACGGGACTGTAAGCGAAGAGGCGCTCGTGATAGGTGTATGTCCACTTTCCAGCGGCCGGGTCTATCCAATGGTCGTGTATGCCGGCGACGACCTCCTGCCGATAGACCTCAAGCTCTTCGGGGCCGCCGGGGAAATTTTTGTGTATCCTTGGCTCGGCAAACGGGTCGGCTATCGTAATCATACAGGTGGCGTCTTTGCTCGGCGGGTCGTGCGATTTATCGTACTGGGTTTTGACATCGACGCCGCCGTCCCATACGGCGATGACGGCCTTTTCCCATGCCTCGGGCAGGTAGCGGGCGGTTATTGCAATTGTCGGTATGTTGCCGGTTATCTTAGCGGCTGTCATAACTGTCCATCCATGAAAGGTTACAAGCCCATCTCCTCGGGTGTAATATTGTATCTTTTCCGCTCGTGCGGCGGTACGGTCCGCAGCAGTTTCCTTGCCTCGTCGGCATACGTCGTGTTGGGGTAGTCCCGAATTATCCGGCGACAAAGTTCCACGCCCGTTTTGGATGTAATGACCTTTTTTCTGCCGGCGGGTATGAACAGGCCCTGTGCATAAGACAGAAGTTTTTGAGCCTGATAATCTTCTGGAGTTATCTCGGTATTTTTCTGAGTTTGCAACCGGACATGGTCGTCCATTTTCTCCATATCCGACATTGATTGCGACATTTGCTCAAAATCCTCTCCCACACCCTCGGTCATTTTCCGTTCCATAATCTCTTGAGACTGCAGAGGTTCATCGGTAATTGCAGCAGAGATTGAGCCCCGGCCGGTAAGCTCGTCAAGTACCATAGGCGCAAGGAAACCTGCGGCAGGACCGGCATATTTTACCGTGCCGGTCTTGTCTGCGACGACCAATACAGGCTGGTCGGAGGTAACTTGTGCAAGGTCGAGTCCGCTAAAGGCAGAGGCAGCGTCAGGAGCATTTAGCATCGCCTGTGCCCAGGGCATTGGGCTCTGGAGCAGTTTGGCGACTACGGCCGGTGCGGCGTCGGGACTATCTGTGTTGATGCCAAGAAATTTCACTTCGGGATTTTGAAATTCTGAATTAAAGATATTACCCAATGCTGACATTTGCTGAGAAAGCGTATCACCCGGGGTCGGCCTCCGGCCGGTTAGAAAATCCTGTTCATATGACACCATTATATCGTCCATCTGATCTGAGCTTGCAGCCCGAGTCATACGGCCGGTTTCGAACGGGTCATCGTACCTGTCTCGAATAGGAGCAGGTCTTTGTACCCCGGACAGCTCGTTGGGTTCTCCATCATCAGGACCGGTATGGTCGCCTGTATCCGCAGCGGCAAGCTTCCAGAAAATGACACAGAGGTTTGCCTCTGCGGGATTGTATGAGAATGTGGTTCCGTTAAGACAATTGAGGCTGAATGGCCCGACTTTTCGACCAAGCCAATCGGCCTTTATAGCGTCGGTATCCAGCTTCAGGATATTGCCGGAACTTACAGGGCCTGAGAAACCTGAGGCGGTGCCGGGGACATAGTCGTTTCCCTGTCCCATCCAGCCTCTGCCGCGGCCGGTGGTTACTTCATTGGTCCGGGTTTGTTTTCTTCGTGGCCTTAGGGCAAGAGATTTCCTGCCGGCAAGAACGGCGAGTGCGACTTCTGTGGCACGCGCATCATTATTCGACTGGTTCTTTCTGTATGCCTGGGTTGCCGGCGGAAGGGCTTTTTCCGCGCAGTCGGCAAAGTAATTAGTCCAGGCATCGAGCATCAAGAACTGACATGCTATACTGTTATTGAACTGTTTAATGTACTTTCTGCTATTCTGGACGGTCTGTTGTGCAGAAGCAAGCTTCTTCTCGCTCGGGCGCCGCTGCTCATTGACGAGGTTAAGCATCTCCACAAGGTTGGTATTTACGGCTCCGGCTGCACTTTCAAAGGCCTGTCGTCTCTTTTGCTCCTGGGCTTGGCGAGCGGTGCTTTGTCTTAAGCCTTGTTGTTGGCCCTGGCCCATACGTCCTATTCGACCTCTCCGTTGAGGCGCCGCCGTGCCATAAGAGGAACTGAAAATCACCAGAACAACGCAAAACAGCGCCAAGGCCGGTGCGTATCTTTGTCTGTTTATTTCTGATAAAGTTTCCAACATGTGTATGCCCCTTTACTGCAAACGCGCACAAGTTTACGGGTGATACATTTTCTATTATATGATACCACTATCAGCGTCAAATTGAAAGAAATTATTGTGTGGAGGGGCCTTTCGGGTGCGAAATTATTTTCCGGCGGTGTGGCTCTTTAGAAAAATGCCGTCCCCTGCCTTCGGCAGAGGCTGAATATATAAACAGACGCCACCCAATAAGTTTGGCCGTGGCACCCATACGAGATGTCATTCGACTGTATAACATCCGGGTGCCACTGTCAAGCGCCAGCCTGGCAGTGTGTGGACTGCGGAGGCTGGATTCGCTACATGCAGGAAAAATACTCAAGTTTGTTTCTTGTCTCCCGTTTGCCGGTCTTGGGAGATTTGGAAAGCATTGAAAACAAAATTGACTTTTACTCGTTATAACTGTATGATAGTTATATGGTTAGACAGCTTTTTGGAATTGTAGATTGTAAATTTTATATTGTATATTTAGTTTTGTGGTAGAAGATGGGTTTTTGCAGCGGTGTTTGTGA
>QNBT01000144.1 GCA_003644205.1 Planctomycetota bacterium
GGGCGATATCTTTTTTCACCAGCAGCGCATTGACCGAGATGGCTATCGATGTCCAACAGCTTCAGCAGGGACACGGCGATGCGGTTTTGGAACGAAAAAGGGACGCCCTGCCGGTCCTTGTTCAACAGCTTGAGGCGGTTCATCGCAAGTTCCTCTCCCAAGAACAATGGAACAGCGCACTCTGGGCCGTCTCGCGTTGTTATGAAGACACCGAATCCGGCCCTCCCGCATCAATTAAACACCTGCTCGATACGTTGCCGCCCCGGCCTCTATCAAGTTGTGAAATAAGGCGGAGAGCATCCGAAGCCAACGAAACGGAAGAAATCGATAGTACGCGAATTTAGAAAGATAATACCAGCGGGCAGTTGTAGATGCGAGGGGATTGGGGGGTGAATGTTTTTTTGCATTTGCATTATCTTTTGACCCGATTGCCCATCCCGGCCGTATTAGAATATAGATAAAGCAAATAGCATTTTTACCGGGGGTAGTGTCATGAGGACAATAGGCAAAATTCTTCCGGATTTTACCAGGCAGGTAAGCGACAAACTTCGCGAATACGGCCGTGAGTACCTTGCCGTGCAGATACCGACTTTGGAGTTGGATCACTGGACCAACGACAGCCGGACGGGCGCGGTTTATATTTATCTGTCCGGCCAGAGACCTCTGAACGGCACGGAAGAGGACATCATAGGAGCAAGACACGATGATTGCCTCGAATTGGCGGACCTCGGCGGGACCGTTCTTGTTGATATCGACAATTTCGACAGATTGTTGGGTATTGAGATTGTGGGCAGAAAAGACGTCCCACAACAGCTCAAAAAGGTCCGCCCGCCCAGCCCATTTTAACAAGTTCGCATAAATCCGGGTTTGAAATTGGCCATGCGATAGTCATTGTTGACAATACCGTAACCGCTGGCAGGATTCGTATCGCTGGAGATAGTCACAAACTCGATTGTAAACTGGTTATCCCCCGTACCAAAGATTTCAGCCGCACAAGGCGCAGCAATTATGCACACCCCCAAGAGAACCAGCCAAAGAATTGACCCTCTCTCCATCATCCTGCCATCACTCCTCCACGAATGATTATCAATTTACAGGTATAATTATATCAGATAATCTGGTGTTGTCAAGCCTTTTGGGGAGAAATAGCTAAATATATTGCCAAACGCCCCTTTTGCCGGAAAAAAACAGGATTTTAGATTCTTTCCCGGCGTGACGAGAGGTTACAATTTTAGATTGTAGATTTTATATTTTATATTGGATTGAGATTCTTCGCTGCGCTCAGGATGACGACGGCGACTGTGGCTTTATTCAAATCGCTCTAAAATGGCATTTTTTATTTCATCTTCCCTTGGAGTGGTGCGTGTTTTTGAACAATCGAGCCACACCCCGGCCGGCTTTGAGCGATAGAGGTGCCAGGCCAGAAGCGATAAGTGCTCTGCCGGTTCCTTCGGATCGATTAAGCCGCCCGGCACAGATAATTTTGCAGTGAACGATTTATAAAACTTGTCAAACTCGTCGAGCCTGAAATCGCCCAATTCTGTAACCAATCCCGCTCTAATTAAAAATCCGGCGTAGGTCCGGGTCTTTTTTCTTTTTCCTTCGGTGGCGATTTTGGCCGAGCGGTCGATGTGCAGGATGGTAAGGGCCGACAGTCGCATCGTCCATCTATAATCATCACAAGTCAGCCCTTTTAGCCGCTCCAAACGTTTTTTAAGGGACTGGGCCTGTTCGAAGAGCCTCTGGTGAGCCGCTTTCTCCATTTTCTCTTTCAGCTTTGCCGTTTGTTTCTCGATGTCCCCTGCCGCTGCGCATATCGCATCGGTGATTTGACTAATATAAACATCGCGCTTCATTTTCCCCACACACGGAGCACAGCAGGTTGCCATCTGCAGATACGGGCAGGTTGCAAAATCCCGGCCGCTCGCCAAAAGGCGCGGCCGTTGACACAGGCAAAATACATCCTGAAGGATTTGTATGAACTCGGCCGCTGCTTTTCGTGAAGGAAACAGACCGAACACGTTTTCTCCGGCCAGGTCGGACGGTTTATCAGTAAGTGAAAAGAAGGGCCATTTAGCAGCCGGGTCTATTTTTACGTATGTTTGTCTGGGCAGAGTGAGATGTTCGTTGTAAGTGTCCGGGTAAAGGACTTTTGCGATTCGGTAATGGGCGAGCGAGCTTGCGAAGTCGTTGTAAGAGCTGCGATAATAGATTCTCCGGACGATACGCGAAATGTCTGCGCGTTTTTTAACTGCTGCCGGCTCTTTAGTGAACAGCCGGTGCGCAGCGGTGCGTCTGATATTGGCGCAGATTAATAGTTGAATCGGCATATCGTTTTCATCGGCGAAGAGGATAACGCCTTTGCAGGGGGGAAGTGGTTTGAGAATTTCGGCGGTTTGGGCGACCGGGTCAATCGCCAAACTGTCGTCGAACAGTTCCTCGAGCATCGCGGTGTCAGACTTTCATGCCGGTGATGGTTGTGTCAAAAGCCAATTTGTCGTTGACCATGCCCTGGGCGTCGGCGCTGAACTGCCTGCTCCTGACTTTTGAAATGTGGGCTAAGAGATACAACCTGTCGCCCGGCACAACGGTCTCGCGGAATTTTGTCTTATCTATTCCGGAAAATCCGATGAATCCTTTTAGGCCGTAGATTCTTTTCATAAAGAAGCTGGCGACCTGGGCGGCTGCTTCAACCATTATCACGGCCGGCATAATCGGTCGGCCGGGAATATGGCCGCGAACCCAGAATTCATTTTCTGTTACATCTTTATAGCCCAATATCAACAGCTTCGGCTGGTCATACCAGATGATACCGTCGAGCTGGGCCATCTCGTGGGACTGGGGATTGACCTCGGCAATAGCCGAGCGGTCGAACACGGTCTTTGCCAAGTCGATTTTGGACAGGTCAAACAATAAAGGCTTTGCCATCAGATACCTCGATATAGGAATCGACTGGTATAAACAAACCAACAGACTTGGCGCAAGCGCAACTTGCACCAGTTCGCAGGCCTGATGTATTCAACACAACAGTCGGTCGGTTTGGGCAATCTACTCTGTAGATCGAATCTCAAGAATGCGGCTTCTGACAGCCTGAGCGGCCTGCTTGATTGCCTGCATTTGCTTGCGGACCCTGGTCCCTGCCGCCTTATTGCCTCCTTCGGCCTTGTTGATATCGGCTTCGGTCTCGGCAATCAGTGTTTTTAAGTTTTCATATTCCTGCATTAAAGTATGCCTCCATAATATCTACGTCCCAAACAATTTTTTTGCCAGTTCAGCGATTCTCTGGCCCTTTCTTTTGCACTGGCTGATGACCCTGTCATCGGGTTTTCCGATTGAGACAGGGCCATAATGGTCGCCCTGGGGGTCTCCCTGGACTATCATTCCGTGAATAAGCATCATATTGATAATGCCTACGACAGTGGTTTCGTTACCACCGCCGATATTGGCGGAACTGGTGAAAGCGGCGCCAATTTTGCCGTCGAGCTTGCCGTGCTTGGCGACCGAATCGTCAAATAACTGTGCAACAGGTGCCGCCATGCGTCCGTAATAGGTTGGTGAGCCGACGACGATGACGTCGGATGCGAGCAGAGCATCTACTTTGGTATCAATTACGCTTGTGCACTTTGTGGCAAGGCCGGCGGCCGTCATGGCCTCGGCTATTGTCTCGGCCATCTGCTTTGTGTTGCCGCTTCTTGAATAATAGATAACCAGTCCTGTCGCCATTCTTGGCCTCTTCCAAATTCTACTTCCTGTTCAAAGGTGCTATATTCTGGCTGAAATGTTTCGGGGTTTCAAGCTTAAAAACGGCATTTTTTATTTTTTTATTGACCTTGGATTCCAGTAGTTGAATGTCGTAAATGTCGCCTTCTGTGGATTCTGCGGCTATTTTGGCGGGGAGAAAAGTAGCGGTATCGAGCCAAAAACTAATGCCTGAGTAGTCATTTTTGTAGGTGGAATCCCTGGTGGGGGTGAGCCTTAAGCCCTTGAAATTGCCGGACTTAGCTTCTTTTGATGGAATGAGGGTTATATCGAAATCTTTGCGGAGACCGGCCGTGTTCGTGAAGCCGAGGAGAGGGAATCGATGGCTTATGAATTCGAAGACGTCGATGGGTTGTTCCTCGGGGGCCTGCTGAAAAAAATCTGCTTTTTCAAGCTGAAAATCTATTTTTACCAGCCAGACGCCGTCGAAAATATAGTGTTCGATGTGATTTTCCTCGTCGCCGTCGTCCTGCTTGAGGGTGTTGAAAGTAACTCGAAGTTTCGAGCCGGAAGCGTCCTTTTTGTAGAAAAGCTCACCTTTCCTTAATGTCTGGGAATCAAGGAACTCTGGGTCCTGGATGAAAAGGTACCGGATTTTGGCCTGGTAGGTTTTGAGTCGGGCGGCGCTTTGGTTGAGGCGAGAGAGTATATTGTCAACCTTATTGGGGTCGGATCGTGATGCGTCGTGCGTATTGCGTATTGTGTGAGGGGGGCATGAAGATTTATCAGGCTTGCAAGTAGCGGCACAGGCGCAGGGATATGCCGTAAAAAATATCAGTGCGGAGGTTATCAGTATTCGTTTCATGTCGTTATGGCCTTTCATTAGTTAGCCATAGCATAAGCCTGCAGAAGGGATTTTGTCAATAGTAAAACCACCGAGAGCACAGGGACACAGAAAGGGTTCTTAACAGCGGATTCCTACTTCGCACAAGGCTACGCAGGATAAGCAACACAGATTTTGGTGTTGGCTACACCGGTAGTTGTTTATGCCGGTTTGTAAGCAATCTGTTCGCCGGGAATGTCTTTTACGGTAAGTCAGTCGTTTTGGCTTTGGTTCGGTGGGTAATCGATGCCGCAGAAGCGTCTTTTTAATTTGCCCTGTTCTTCGTAAATCTCGTAAATCGGATTCCGCTCCATCTGCTCGGCGACAAGAGTGGGGTAGGGGCAGTATTTTTGGGGGTCATAAGGCTCAAGGTAGGGCAAAATATGTCGCTGCATGTAGATACCGGCAGCTTCTGCAAGGTCGTCTGTTCCATATTTTTCCCGGACAATGTTCTCAAGATAAGAATGCAGGGTGGGGTAGCGTTCAAAATCGCCCAATTCGCGCCAGTTCGTGCGTTCGGAACGGTATAAATGATTCATGTCGCTTTTTATATTGCAGTGCATCCAGAGGGGTCTGTCCCAGTAAATCCTCTTCATCAGCCGCCAGAACCTGACGACCTCCCTTCGGCCGTGGCGGAGAAACTTAAAGAACGGAAAGTGGCGATAGAACCTTACGCCCGGCGGTAACACGGCTTCCGGAACCTGTGCCCTTTCAGGGTTGGCTCTGTAACCTCCCTGCCTCATCGGCACGCCTGTATGCCAGAAATCACCGATTACACTGCCCATCGGTACTGCTATCGTCTCCGGCCGAAGAAGCCGCTTGCGCTTCAAAAGGTACTCACGAAAACGCATAATGTCGTTTTCACCGTCCGTATAAGCCACGAAGTCCGCATCGGCACGAAGAATCCACTCGTATGATGACTGCTCAAGCGCAAACTGCCGATTCTGGTACAGGTCTGCAAGTTCCGGCCGGTCAAAGAACTTTATCTTGTCGGAGTTTTGCCGCTGCAGGTCCCGCACGATATCTTTGGTGTGGTCGGTCGAGCCGTTGTCCACCACTATCAGCTCATCGCCGAACTCAAGAAAAGAGCGCATACAGAGCGAGACCATTGCCTCTTCGTTCTGACATGCGATGAGCACCGAAATTCCTGGTTTGCGTTTTTTAGACACGGATTCACACAGATTAACACTGTTTTTAATATCCTGGATTCCAGCTTTCGCTGGAATGACAAAGGGTATTCACTTATATCAATATATAAAATGTCATTCTGAGCCCTTCACAGCGCTCAGGGTGACAGTTTTATTGATAATTGAATAATAAAATAAACATTTTACCGAAAATCCTAAATCCTAATATCAAAACTCTAAACAATATCGAATTACCAAACTACAAATGCTCAAAACAGTGCCCTTTGACCAGA
>QNBT01000145.1 GCA_003644205.1 Planctomycetota bacterium
CGATACACCTATGACCCCCTTCGGCAATACCCTTGACGATGAGTGTGAGATTGATGCCGACCTGTATAATCCCTTCAAGTTCACCGGCCAGTGGGGACAGTAAAGCCGCTCTTGATGGCCTGGTAGCCGATAGCCTGAACCAGGTGGCTTTTTCCTGTACCAGGAGGGCCTAAAAACAGCTTGAAATGCATCCACAGCCCCTGTATTATCAAATTGTTAAGTTTTTGCACGATTTCATATGGGAAGTCCAGAGCATAGTAAATTAGACGTTTATCTTATGAAAATAACATTTTTTGGTTCCGGCCCAATTGGTATCCCCAGTTTGGAGGCCCTGAAAGAGTCGCCCAACGAGTTGTGCGGCATCTTCACCCAGCCCGCACGACCTGCAGGCCGAAAAAGAACACCCACACCTACACCCGTGGCAAACTGGGCAAGACAAAACGGTATCAGATGCACTGAAGCTACAAATATAAATGCACCAGATATGCGAGAGGAGCTTATTGCTTGTGGGGGTCAATTGTTAGTAGTAATCGCCTTCGGCCAGAAAATCTCACAGGATGTTGTTGCCCTTCATCGGGCCGGTGCTATCAATGTACACGCCTCGCTGCTGCCAAAGTACCGGGGAGCCGCCCCGATAAACTGGGCCATAATAAACGGCGAAACCCAAACCGGCATCAGCATAATCACCTTGGCCGACAAAATGGACGCCGGCGAGATTCTCTCTCAAGCCAAAATCCCGATTGGGCCCGATGACACCGCCGAGACACTCCACGATAAATTGGCGCTGATAGCACCGAAGGTGCTTCTTGAGACAATAGAGGCGATTGAAACCGGCAAAGCCGTTTATACATCGCAGGACGAATCACAGGTAACCTTTGCCCACAAGCTCACCAAATCCGACGGCTTTATCGACTTCTCGGCCCCTGCCGAGGAAATAAGAAACAGGATACGGGGTCTATGGCCCTGGCCCGGTGCGCAGACGATTTTTGTCTCAGCCAAAGCCGGCAAAACCTGTCGCGTAACTATCGCAAAGGCCCGGGTCATCGGTGCCGCTACTGGTAGTAAGGACAGAATTGGCCTCTTAGATGAGAATCTCAATGTCATTTGCGGCGCAGGCTCCCTCAAAATCGGCCGGCTAAAACCTGCCGGCGGCAGCCTGATGGACTTCAAGGCCTTCGTCAATGGCAGAGACGTCCGCCCGCACGACCGGTTTGTGCGAATAGACGAAAGCACCTGTTAACCTTTATATTACTAATTGAACACGGGTGCCACGGTCAAACCTGTTTGGCCGTGTCCCAAATATCTTATTCAGGATTCTTAAGTAACGAGTTGTTCCATTTATTATCAAAATATCAATAAGATGGCTCAATCCAAACGCAAAACCAGCCGGCACCTTGCCCTGGAGGTCTTAAACAAATTTGACGTTGCCCGCTACGACGCCGCTGAAATTCTTCACAGCGTGATCCATCAAACCGAGCAAAGGTCCCAGGCCACCGACCTGGTCTTCGGCGTTATCAGAAACCGCTCTGCCATCGACATGCTCATCACTAAAGTCGGAGGCTCGCAGCCCGAAAGAGTCCACAAAAAGCTGATTAACATTATCCGCATGGGTACGTATGAGCTCGTCTTGGCACCGAAGACTGTCGAGTATGCAATTGTAAATGAGGCGGCAAATCTGGCCGGTATCGTCGCCGGCAAAAAGCAGGTCGGTTTCGTAAACGCTATTTTGCGTAATATCAACAGAGGCATCGCGGATAGAGCCTCGCCTCTTGCAGAGGCCGACCCGGCTAAGATCCTGCCGAAGTCGCCGCAGGCCGGATGCCTGTTCAAAAATGCTATCTTGCCTGACCCGAACTCGCACCCGGCTGAATATCTCAGTAATGCCTTTTCCTTGCCGCTGTGGCTCGTTGCCGACTGGCTGGATGAATTCGGGCCTGAGCAGACAAGGCAAATATGCTTCGCATCCAACCGCGCCCCTAATGTATTTGTGCGTCCCAATACACTGAAAATATCTGCAGAGGCTCTGGCGCAAAAGTTCACAGCGGACGAAATTGAGTTTGAGATGGCCGAATCCGGGACTATGCTGAAACTGAAAAGCCATCAGCCGGTAACAGAGCTACCCGGCTTTGCTGAGGGCCTTTTCACTGTCCAGGACCCGGCCAGCGCCCGGGCTGTCGAAATCCTCGCTCCCCAGCCCGGCTGGATTGCCCTCGATCTTTGCGCGGCACCCGGCGGAAAAACCGTACAGATGGCCCAGATGATGAACAATACCGGCAGAATAATCGCCACCGATATCGACCCCAAACGCCTGCAAAAGGTCGGCCAAAACTGTAATCGTCTCGGCATAACGATAGTCGAGCTAATCTCATACGACCAGGTGCACCAGGTAATTGCCGAAGTTGGCTGCTGTGATGCTGTCTTGCTGGATGTGCCCTGTTCAAATACCGGCGTATTGGCACGTCGGCCGGAGGTAAGACTGCGAATAAACCGGCGCGCGGTAGCCGGCTTGGCCAAGATACAACTACAACTTCTCGATAAGGCCGCTAACATATTTAGCCCCCGGCTTCGCCGGGGGTCTCTTACACATTCAAAAATATGTTTCAGCACTTGCAGCTTGTTAAAACAGGAAAACTCAGAAGTCGTAAAACAGTTTCTTTCGGCTAATCCCGATTTTAGCCTCGATTCTGAAAATCTGACCTTACCTTCACCGGCTGTGGCCGATTCCTTCGGCCACGACGGCGCCTTCACCGCAATCCTGGCGAAAGTCGAATAATTAGGTTGCTATCATGAAAAGATTTACAAAAATCAAAATAGTATCAGGGAGAATGTTTTTATTGGTGTTTTTATTTGCCGGGGGCTGCGGGATTGCCCCTGTAAGTCTCAGGTATGCACCTACTGGTAATGTTCGGAGAATCACTACAAGTTTTCCAAAAGTCAATCTACAGGTAAAGGATGACCGTGAAAAAAAGGTCTTCTTCAGGACTATTCTCGGAGAAAATGATGATGCAGGCAAAAACGGTGTGCTACGGTTAATAACGCCGCCCAAAAAGGTCTTTGAGGAAGGTTTCACACAAGCTCTTCAATCGGCGGGCTATCAGGTCAGAAATTATGCTGAAATTGTATACGAAGTTCATATCAAAAGGTTTTTAGCAATCGACAGGGAAAGCACGGTTGGTGATTTGGATAGCGACATAATGTTTGAAGTCTTAATCAAAAAAGCCGGCAAGCTCCAGGCTAAAAAAACATTTTTTCAAAATGACAGCGTAAAGCAAAAAGGTGTTTGGCAACATGCGATACCTCCGTTTCTGAATAATTCACTCAGCCATGCTATTGAAAAGGCGGTAGTTGATCCCATGCTTACTGCAGCCGTTTGTGGGTCTAATATCGGGCGACCAACTACTGCCAAAGTCAAAAAGCCTACGACAGTGGCGAGGCTTCCTAAAAGCGATAACAGGGTTAAAGTGGAAGTTCCGGCAAAACCGTCGCGCAAGAACATAAAACGACCGAGTATCAGAACTGAAAACTTTACGACCATCAACATTAAGGAAAAGAGTGCCGAGGCCAAATTAGTAGATAAGGAAGTTTCTGAGATTATGAAAGGGCGGTATGGTAAACTACCACCTATGCAAAAGATCAGCAGCGGCGGAAAGAGACAGTATTCAGCGATAAATATTCACAACGACACCCGTTACAATTTGACGGTTCGATATAGTGGGCTGGATTCGTGCAAGGTCACTTTTATGCCTAAAGAGAAAGGCTGCGTTCAGGTATTGAATGGGGATTACAAAGTGGCAGCTTCTGTAGATGCAGTACATGTTGCAGACTATGCTGGTACGGCAAAGCTCGATGGAGGTAATTTTGAGGTGACTTATTACATTTCGACCACCGGGCCTTATGGAGTCAATATCCCTCGGATATCTCCACCGAGAATATATTACGGTGGTGCCCCAGCGTTTAAACCCTGGCCAATGAAGAGAAGTGTCAGTCAATAAGAGAACATGGAGAAGAACTCCGCGAATTATGGTACACCAAGAAGACACATAGGGGTCTTGTGCCGGCCTTTCAGGCCTTCGGTTGGGATTGCCATTTCTCTTACCCAGGGCTGCGCCCCAGGCTACATTATTTCGCCCCGTCGGGGCTGATTTTTTTTCGGCGCATAAGAAGAGCCGGCCATAAAGCCGGCTCTTTAAGTAAGTCAGTCAATCCCGGCGTGCCGGGAATCTTAAGTTTTCTTCTCAGCACAGCGCAATGTAGCTGGCAATCGCCAGGATCAGGATGCGCTTCTTGGTGATTACAAACGGAACCCACACCTGTTCATAAAAGCTTCTCATCTCATTTCTCCGTAAACCGTTACATCAAGACTTCTCAATCCCCTCCGGCGAAGCCGAACCCTACCGGTTGTGTTATAAGATTATTATACCACAACGGCAAACCAAAAACAAGAAAAATCGTGGTCCCCGGCCTTAAATTCCTCAAAATAAAGGCCTTGCGCAAAGGTAAAATCCGGTTTTTTTCGGACGCCAAATGAGGCCCCTGGGCAGGGCAAAGGCGGATTAGGTATGTAGGGTAAATAGGGTTTGACCGCACCGGCATTATCTGCGATTATATCTGCCGTTAGAGGCTCTCAAAGAACCGTTTTAACGGCGTTTTAGCCTGGGCGAAGCAGGTGCAGAAGCAACTGGAAAAGACGATTATCGACGATGCTATCTTAGTGCGGCAGTCTCAGCACGGCGATTCTGTGGCGATGGGCCGACTTATCACCAAGTACCAGGACCGAATCTACAACGCGATTCTGAAAATTTGTGGAAATAGAGACGATGCGGCGGAACTAACTCAGGACACATTTGTCAAATTTATAGAAAAGGTTAATACCTTCGAGGGCAAAAGTGCCTTTTATACGTGGTTATTCAGGATTGCGGTAAATATGGCCCTGAATTTCTGCAAGAGACGCGGCACGGTCCCGATGCAATCGCTTCAGGCTCCTGCCGGGCCTGGATCCGGTGGCGCAGCGGTTCAGTTGGGTGCGTCTTTGGCCGATGCCGGCGCGGCTGACCCGGCTGTTTTGGCCCAGGACGCCGAAATCGGCGAAATCGTCCTCGGCGCCTTGGCAAAGCTCGAAGAGAACCACCGGGTAGTTGTGGTGCTGCGGGATATTGAGGGGATGAGTTACAGCGAGATTGCCGAGACCCTTGGGATTGAGATCGGAACGATGAAAAGCAGATTGAGCAGGGCCAGAGCGAGTTTGAGAGAAATTTTGGAAGCGCTACAATGAGCGAAATTCATAAAGATAAAGATATCGACGTATTGCTGAGCTGTTATATTGACGGCGAGCTATCCGAGCGCGAACGAACAGAGGTCAAGAGACTCATGCAACATGACAAGAGCATCACCGACAGGTTAGGCAGGCTGCGAAAGCAAAAACAACTGCTCAACAATCTGCCTGTGGAGCCGGCGCCCGAAGGTTTGTTAGAGGATATAAAGGCTTCTCTTAGGCCAAAACCGATTTTGAAAAGGTATCTTACCGATGCCGACGAATCGGCGGGGGCGAGACACTTGTTATTCAGACGGGTCCTTACCGCTGCGGCTATGTTCATGTTAGTTGGCGTTTTGGCGGTAGTGGTGTTTAATGTGGTAATGCCGGAGGCGGGTTTGCTCGAACCGGTGGCCATACATCCGGTGGACTCTTCGCAGGGCACCGGGCCGACCAAAGAAGCCATCGTTGAGTCCACAGCCGGCGAGGGCATCGCGACGTCGGAATCTTATCCTTTCAGGGCGGCGCTGGAGTTGGCCAGCTACGATTCAATCGCCGTAAACGGATTTATTGCAAAGGCGATTTACCGCAACGGCCTCGTTGATAATACAATACCCAAACGCGAGGCCACGTTGAGCACGTATTATATAACCTGCACAACCGGTCAAATTGTCGCACTGTTCGCTGACCTTGAAGCGGTGTGGGATAAATGCGGCAAAACCTCTTTAACTATCTACGCCGAAGACCA
>QNBT01000146.1 GCA_003644205.1 Planctomycetota bacterium
CAGCTTCTGTATAATCGTGTGTAACATGTATAATCGTCTGTCCTTGAGTGTTGATTTTGCGCAAAAGGGCGCGTATCTGGGGTCGCGATTCCGCATCCAATGATGAAATCGGCTCATCCAAGAGCAGACATTTCGGCTCACTTGCCACTGCCTGTGCGAGCGAAACCCGCTGGGTTTCGCCGCCGGACAGTGTTTGGGGAGTTCGCTTAAGAAGAGCAGAAAAGTTGAAATCTTCGGCAAGGGCAACCACCCGCTTATGAATTTGACGGCTTTTGAGTTTTTTACACCTTAAGGGATATGCAACATTGTCATAAACCGTCATATGCGGGAAGAGCGTGCTGTTTTGAAAGACCATAGCGAGGTTTCTGTTCTGAATCTTCTCTTTCGTAATATCATTGCCGTCGAGTAGTATCCGACCTGCGTCAGGATTGTTAAGGCCGGCTATGATTTCCAGTAACATGCTTTTGCCTACTCCTGAAGCACCCAGCAGAACGAAATAAGTGCCCTTTTGCACCTCGAAGGAAACATCTTTAAGTTCAAAAGACGGTAAAGTTATAGAAATATGCCTAACGCTGAGCATCCTCTTTTTCCCTTGCCAGGAGCCTCAAGACTATGAAAAACACAAGACATACTAATATGAAAAGGGCGGCGACCGGTCGAGCGTATTTCAGGCCGAATGCGCCGAAACGCTCATACATTAATACAGGTGTAATCATCGGATGATAGGCCACTATCAGCACCGCACCGAACTCGCTCATCCCGCGTGCCCACATCAATACGAAACCCGATACAATTGACCTGGCGGCCAGGGGGACCGATATCGTCAAAAATACCCTCAAAGGGCTTGCTCCGAGGCTAAGCGCCGCCTTTTCGAGACGAACGGGCACAGCCCCAAAGCCGTCGCGGGCCGAGTTGATGAGAAAAGGAATGCTGACAAAGGCCATCGCCGCCATAATACCGGCGCTGGTTCCGACAAAACGAAGACCGATTCTTGCAGCGGCACCACCCAACAGGGTATTTCGAGATATAACACCCAACAATGCTATGCCCGCTGCCGAGTGCGGTATCACGATTGGAAGGTCGATAATGGCTGAGACAAGGCCTTTCAGGGGGAAGTTTTTGCGAGCGAGCAGGTATGCAAAAGGGATGGCAGCAACAGCGAAAATGACGGTCGCGGCCATCGACGTCCACAATGTAAGCCAGATGCTGTTTCGAACTTCATTATCTTTTACTGTATCGACAAGTTCCGGAACCGAACATTGCAGGCATAAGCTTATCAAAGGAGCAACAATAAACAAAAGCACAAGCCCGCCAAGCACGGCGAAAACCAGCCAGAGGGGGTCAGTTCGAATCCTCAATGGTAGCATTGTCAGGTTACCTTTCAACCGGAAGCGCAAAGGGTTTTAAGTTTTCCGGAATCTTGTCGAATGTATCTGTCGGTGAAGGAACCACACTCATCTGGCCGTTCGTTTCGAGAATTGCCCCGCCTTTGTCAGCATCGAGCAAGTAGGTTATAAAAGCCAGTGCATGGTCTCGATTGGGAGCGTTTGAGGGTATTGTAACACCGTATATTATTGGTGCACCGATCCTGGTGACAAATGTTCCGGGCTCTTTACCCGATAGCTGCACTGAAGCGGTGTTATAGAAGTCGGCAAAGGCGGGATTCTTAAGGTTTATTTCATCGGGCAGGACCAGGTATTCGAGGCCGTGCTGGACGGCAATCGAGCGGTATATAAAGATGTAATCGAGATGGCCCGCTTCCAAAAGCGCCAACAAATCAACTTCTTTTGAGCGGATGTATATCCGGTCCTTCGCCAATATTTGTTCTGCAAGGTCGATTTTGTCATAGAATTTCTCTGCGAGTCTCATCATAAGCACGGTTCGGTATCCGCATGGGTCGGCATCCGGGTCGGACCTGCCGAATGCCACATCTTTTTGCAGTAAGATATCAGGCCAATTGTTTTTAGTGATTCGCTTGGCGTTGGCAGAATTTGCCTGGCAGGCGATGACCATCTCGTTGGTTGCGAATTTGATGTTCCAGTCGGCATGTTCAGGAATAAGGAGGGTATCAATGACCGTATAATCAGCCGAAGCCATGACATCGCACGGGCGGTGTAGGTCGGTGATTTTTCGGGCACACATTCGGCTGCCCGCCGCCTCACGCTCGATTTGCAACTCTGGGTGCAGTCTGTTGAATTGGTCACATATTTGTTTGAAAGGTACGGCCAGACTGCCGGCATGGAAAATAATCAACTTCGAACTGCGGGATGGGGGTTTTGAGCTTGTTATAAACAGGCCGAGTAATAACGCCAATAGTACACATATTAAAATTATTTTAACCGCCCTGCTCATTCGATACTCTCCTGGATAAGGTTTTAATAGAATTATCAGGCTGTTTTTGCATTATGGTTACGGAAAATGGTCGTTTTTGCAAGTTAAAAGGGCAATCGCGTAAAATCAGGCTTAAAATTTATTTTTTTAATGATATAATGGCGAATTCACAATTTACAAGTAGTATCAAGATGGATGATTGGACGGATTGTTTGATTTAGGGTTACGGTGTGAAGAACAAACAAGTGAGCTCAATAGAAAACAGGTAGTCGTTATGAGTGATATTCGACCTTTTAAGGGGCTTAGGCCGAGGCCGGAGTTGGTACAAAAAGTTGCATCTTTGCCTTATGATGTGCTCAATTATCAAGAGGCAAGGGAGCTTGCAAAAGATAATCCGATGAGCTTTTTACATGTTATAAAGGCTGAAATCGATTTTGGCCCTGACGTCGATATACATAGTAACAAGGTCTATAAAAGGGGCGCTGAAAATTTCCAAAAATTTTTGCAAGACGGCATTCTTATTCAAGACGATAGCCCCTGTTTCTATATCTATCAGATTGCTATGGGTAGCCATACACAGACGGGACTAATGGCCGGGGCCAGTGTTGATGAATATGAGAAAGGCCTGATTAAGAAACATGAATTTACAATAAAAGACAAAGAAGACGACCGGACCTGTCATGTTGATATTCTAAATGCCGATACCGGTCCGGTAATGCTTTCATACCATTCAAATGAGGAAATCGACAAACATTTGAAAAAAATATGCGATACTTCCGAGCCTGCTTATGACTTTACTGCTGATGACGGCATAAAGCATGTTTTGTGGGTAGTTTCAGAGGCACGAGATGTTGAACATATACAGAAACTTTTCAAGAATGTGCCGGCCATGTATATAGCAGACGGACACCACCGTAGCGCAGCGGCATTTCGCGTTCGTAATCTGAGAAAAGAAAGAAATCCCAATCACACCCCAGATGAGCCTTATAACCATTTTCTGGCTGTGGCATTTCCGAATAATCAATTGCAAATACTTGGGTATTACAGGACGGTAAAGGATCTCGGAGGCCTTGAACCCGAAACATTTATAAGCAGACTATCGGAAAATTTTGTTGTTTCACAAACCGATGACCCGATGCCGCAAAGGCCTCGCCATTTTACTATGTTTTTAGATGGAAACTGGTATAGCCTTACTGCAAAGAACGGCTCTTTCCCTGCCCATGACCCTGTTTTGAGTCTGGATGTGTCAATACTTCAGAAGAATATTTTAGAATCCGTTCTGAATTTGTATGGCATTAGGACGAATGATAGAATAGATTTTATCGGGGGGATACGGGGAACAAAAGAGTTGGAAAGAAGATGTAGTCAGGATATGCGTGTAGCTTTTGCGCTTTATCCGACGAGTATTGATCAGTTAATGAGCGTTTCGGACAGTGGGCAGGTAATGCCGCCTAAATCAACATGGTTTGAGCCAAAATTACGGTCCGGAATAGTAATAAAAAGTTTATGACTTTACGGTAAATTTAACACAGGAGATAAATTATGAGTAGAAAATTTAATTTTTATGCAGGACCTGCAACCCTTCCACTGCAAGTACTGGAGCAAATGCGGGACGAATTAGTTGACTACAATGGGATGGGGCTATCTCTCATTGAAACAAGTCATAGAAGCAAAGAGTATGACCATGTACATAGTGAAGCGATTCGGCTTGTTAAGGAACTACTTAACGTACCGGATAACTACAAAATATTATTTTTAGGCGGGGGTGCAACTTTACAGTTTTCGATGATACCTCTGAATTTTCTTGGGGAAGGTAAATCCTGTGATTTCACACTTACCGGTTCGTGGGCCAAAAAGGCATACGCGGATTCAAAAAAATGTGGAAAAGTAAATGTGATATTCGATGGAGCTGAATCTAATTTTACAAAAATCCCGGATCCGGCATCCTTAACGACAACTGCCGGTGCTGCATATCTGCATATTACAACTAATGAGACAATTCAGGGTATCCAGTGGCATAGTTTTCCGGACACAGGTGAGGTGCCGTTGGTTGCAGATATGTCAAGCGATATTATGAGCCGGCCTTTGCCGGTTCAAAAGTTTGGATTGTTCTATGCAGGGGCTCAAAAGAATTTGGGTCCGGCAGGCGCGGCACTGGTGGTTATTCGCGAAGACCTGCTCGAAAATTGTCCTGACACACTGACCGCATATCTTAACTACAAAACTCATGCCGAGAAAAACTCGTTATATAACACTCCCCCGGTATTCGCGATATACGCTATTAAACTTGTTTTGGAAAGGGTTAAAAGCCTGGGCGGATTAAATGCCATGGCGGAATTAGCGGAAAAGAAAGCCTCACTGCTTTACAATGCCATTGAGCAAAGCAACGGATATTATAGCTGTCCCGTTGACCGGGCAAGTCGTTCAAAGATGAATGTAGTCTTTAGACTTAAGCAGGAAGATTTAGAAAAGAAATTTATTGAAGAAGCTGCGCAGCAAGCAATGATAGGACTTAAGGGCCATAGGAGTGTGGGCGGCTGTCGTGCTTCAATTTATAATTCCATGCCCCTTGAAGGAGTAGAGAAGCTTGCTGATTTTATGAAAACATTTGCAGAGAATAATTAACTTATGCTTGGAAGGAATTGCAGATCAATAAGATTCATCCGAATAATGGGTAGGTGCCTGAAGCCCGTTGCCTGTTGCAGAGGCAGAGCCTTCGGCTGTGACCTACCCATTTCCCGGATGAGCCATTAATAAATCTTGAGGTATTTAGTGGCTAAGAAAAAAAACAGGTACATTTGATTTGTAATGCCCATCTTGATCCGGTATGGCTTTGGGAATGGGAAGAAGGTGCAGCCACAGCAATTTCTACTTTTAGAACCACGGCTGAACTGGCGGAAAATGACAAGGCGTTTATATTCAATCACAATGAAGTAACGCTTTATAAATGGGTCCAGGAATATGAACCATCCCTTTTTAAGAAGATACAGAAACTTGTCAAACAAGACAAGTGGCACATAATGGGCGGATGGTATCTTCAGCCGGACTGCAACATGCCAAGTGGTGAATCATTTGTAAGACAGATACTATTGGGCAATAATTATTTCAAAAAGCACTTTGGCGTAAAACCGAAAACCGCTATTAACTTTGACCCGTTCGGGCATACCCGGGGGCTTGTCCAGATATTAGCCAAGTCGGGCTACGACTCATATCTTTTCGGACGACCGACAGAGGAGTGGCTTGACCTAAAGAGTCATAAATTTATCTGGGTCGGACTTGACGGTTCCGAAACCATGGCAACAAGATTTCTGGGATGGTACAACACCTCTTTAGGAGAAGCCGCAGAACAAATACAGGAACGGATCGAACAGAATTCAGAGCATGATATGTTTGCAATGCTCTGGGGTGTGGGCAATCACGGCGGCGGGCCTTCCAAAAAGGACCTGCGAGACGTAAATAAACTTATCGAAAAGACAACTGACCGCCGGATAATTCATTCTACCCCTGAAAATTATTTTAAGCTTCTTAATCCTACAACGCCACTTAGATTTGTTTAGCATTGATAACCTTTTGTTATATAGAACTTTATGGTAATAATCCTAAATTCTAAATCCGAATATCTAAATCCTAAACAAATCCTAAATCCGAATGA
>QNBT01000147.1 GCA_003644205.1 Planctomycetota bacterium
ACTTATGACCAAATCACACTTGACGATAATGCGTTCGGCGAGGGGCCGAAGTATCTGAAGCCCAACACGCGCTTGCAGGTCAGCATGTATGAAGGCAGACCCGTAGTCGTTGAGTTGCCCAATACGGTTGACCTTGCAGTTGCCGAGACCGCCCCGGAAATCAGGGGAGCGACGGCAACGAATCAGCCAAAGCCCGCAACCCTGGAGACCGGTCTGGTCGTTACGGTTCCGCCGTTCATTAAGGTCGGCGAAAAGATTCGGGTTGATACGCGCACAGGCGAGTATGTTACGCGCGTAAAAGACTAAACTCGAAATTCGAATATCGAAATACGAAATAAATTCAAATTACAAATTACCAAAATTCCAAACAGTTCCGGTATGAGTAACCGGGAGCGTATTGCTTTGAATATTAGGATTTTGGGAATTTGATATTGTTTAGGATTTAGTCCGGCAGTCCTGCCGGATTCGTGCTTCGTATTTAGCTTAAATAAACACGATTTCTTTTGTAACTCGCACTGTAGTACTAATGCTGGATTGTAAAGGGTTGTTCTTAAAAAAGTTATGGCATTTGAAAAGCTCAACAAATCTCTCGTTAAGATATTCGGCTCGCGCAATGAGCGGATGGTCAAGGCGTATATGACGGTAGCCGTCGAGGCCGGCGCGTTTGAAGAACAAATCAGGACCCTTGACGATGAGCAGCTTAAGGCAAAGACCGGCGAGTTCAAAACGGCACTGGAAAACGGTAACAGACCAGAGGAAATTTTGCCTGAGGTCTTTGCGGTGGTGCGAGAGGTGGCCCGGCGAAACGTTGATATGCGGCACTTTGACGTGCAGCTTGTCGGCGGTAATGTCCTCTACGAGGGCAAGATTGCCGAAATGGCCACCGGCGAGGGCAAGACTCTTGTCGCCACCTTAGCAGCATATCTCGTTTATCTGACCGGACGCAAGGTACATATCGTTACGGTCAACGATTACCTTGCCAAGCGCGACGCCGAGTGGATGGAGCCGGTGTATCGGGCTCTTGGTATGAGCGTCGGTGCGATCCAGGCCGACATGGACACCATAGGCCAGGAGCGAAAGGACCAGTACAATTGCGACATCACATACGGTACCAACAATGAGTTCGGCTTTGACTACCTCCGCGACAATATGAAGATATCGCTCGAGCAGATGGCTCAGGGACCACTCGAATATGCCATCATCGATGAGGTTGATTCGATTCTGATTGACGAAGCGCGAACGCCGCTGATTATATCGGGTCCGGCCTTCGATGATGTTACCCGCTACAAGAAGGCCGATTTGGTCTGCAGGGAATTGATTAGACTGCAGTCAAATTATGACCGCTTGAAAAAGCAGATTGATACCGCCGAGCGCGCAATTGCAAATGCCCAGGGCGAGCTGGCAGATGCTAAAAAGGCCAGAGACGCAAAGAGAATGGCACAAGCCCGGGAGGTAATAGACAACAACGCCGGTCAGCTCGCAGCGGCCCAGGCCAAACTGGAAACGGCCACCCAGTATTATGAGGTTGAACACGACAGAAAAGCCGTCCATTTGACGCACGAGGGTATCGGGGCCGCACAGGACATCGCCGGCTTAGGTTCGTTCTTCACCGGCTCGAATATGGAATGGCCTCACATGCTGGAGCAGGGGCTGCGGGCGCACGTGGTTTTCGAAAAAGAGAGAGATTATGTTGTCATGGACGGCAAGGTTGTGATTGTTGACGAATTCACGGGTCGCCTTATGCACGGCAGGCAATGGTCGGACGGCCTGCATCAGGCGGTTGAGGCAAAAGAGGGCGTACAGATAAAGAAGGAAACTCAAACACTCGCCACTATCACTCTGCAGAATTTCTTTAAGCTCTACGGCCAGATTGCGGGCATGACCGGAACGGCGGCTACCGAAGCGGACGAATTCATGAACATCTACAAGCTGGATGTTGTGGTAATCCCGACTAATAAACCGTGCATACGCGACGACCAGGACGACATGATTTACAAAACGATGAGAGAGAAATTCAATGCCGCCATTGATGAAATTTTCGAGATAAGCTGTGCGGGCCGGCCCGTACTGGTGGGGACGGTGAGTGTCGAAAAAAATGAGGCCATTTCAGCGGCCTTGACAAAGAAATACGGCATCGAACACGAGGTGCTCAACGCCAAACATCATGAGCGCGAGGCCCATATTGTCGCAAAGGCGGGCCACCAGCATAGCGGCCGGGACGGCAAAATGAGGGGAAATATTACAATAGCGACCAACATGGCCGGTCGCGGCACCGACATAAAGCTTGGCCCGGGCGTTGCCGAAATCGGCGGATTAGCCATTGTGGGAACAGAACGGCACGAAGCGAGGCGTATTGATAATCAGCTTCGCGGGCGAGCGGGTAGGCAGGGCGACGCCGGCTCGAGCATCTTTTTCCTCAGCTTCGAGGATGAACTCCTGCGATTTTTTATGCCTGATTGGACTAAGAAGGCACTTACATGGATCGGTTGGCAGGAAGGAGAGCCCATATACCATAAAAGAATCAGCAAAGGTATCGAAAAGGCCCAGAAAAAAGTGGAGGAGCGAAACTTCGAGGCGCGTAAGAGCCTGCTCGATTATGACGAGGTGATGGATTATCAGCGGAAAAAATTCTATTCGAGAAGACGCAACATCCTCAAAGGCAAAGGCCTTAAATCCGTCATCAGCGAAATGATTGCCTCGGTCATAACGACGAACTGCGACAACATCCTTAGCGAGGAGTATCCTTATAACTGTATAATTGAATGGGCACGAAGCAACTTCAGTGTCGAACTGCGATCCGGCGAAATCGAGCAAGTATCGACAAGCGAAATTGAAGAGATGATAAAACAGCGAGCCAAAAAGGATACCGCCAATGAGATATCTCTTTCCATAGGTGAATACCTTGAAGATTACGAGGACCGGGCCACCTGGAACATCGACGGTCTGTGTCGATGGGCAATGAGCGCCTTCGAAGCCGGTCTGTCGGCACGCAAACTAAAAGACGCCGAGCCTGAAGAAATTGAAGAAATGCTGGTTGCTGCGGCGAGCAGGCAGATCGACAAAAAGGACTGCTCACAATTAGACGAGTTCTTAAGAGCAGATTTTGCGTTAAGGACATTTGTCCAGTGGGCACGCGCCAAGTTCGACATAAGATTGAACATCGACGAATTGAAAGACTTGAAAGTTGACCAGATTCGCGAGCGACTGACCGAGGAGGTGGATAAGAAATACAAAGAACGAGAGATTGCCTACCCCGTTGAGTTCGCTATGAATATTGCCTATGGCCCTCAGAGTCCGAATGTTTATGCGTTTGAAACACTCGCCCAGTGGGCAAACAAAAGGTTTAATGCGAAATTCACCCCTGAAAAACTGCAGAACTCCAAGCCGCAAAAAATATACACAGAACTTCTGGAACTAAGCAAACGATACCATGAAGAATATCTGGCTGAAGAGGTCAAAGAAAAAATAAAGAATACCGCTTCGGCCGACCAATTGGCTCAGTGGGCAAACAAACGCTTTGAGGCCGAGTTGACCGAAGCCGACCTGACCGACAAAGAAACGGCGGAGGCAAAAATACTTGATGCTGCCGGTGAGTTTTTCCGACAGGAACTAAGCGACCTTGAAAAATACGTGCTGGTTCAGATTTACGACAGCACGTGGAAGGACCATCTGTATTCGATGGACCACTTGAAGGAAAGCATCTTCCTGCGGGCCTATGCCGAGAAGGACCCGAAAATCGAGTACAAGCAGGAAGGCTTCAGGATGTTCAACGAGATGCTGACGGTTATTGAGGACAAGGTTACAGATACTATATTCAAGGTCCGGCTCGACCCGGGCGCGCAGGCGAGAAGTGTGTGGAACGTAAGCCAGACCAAGCATGATGAGGTAGGCCAGTTCGCGATGACCGAGAGACAGCGGGCCGCTGGTACCGCGCCTCAAGGCGAGCAAAAAGTCAAGCAAATCAAACTCGAACATCCCAAGGTTGGCCGAAACGAACCTTGCCCGTGCGGCAGCGGCAAAAAGTACAAGAAATGCTGCGGCAAGAATGCTTGAATTCGTATTGCGTAGTGCGTACAACGCTTCACGGAACTCAGCGCATCAGGGCGGAGCCTGCGGAGCACGGGGGTAAGAAATGCAGGTTAAGTGTAACGACTCAACTCATATTCTGCTGGTGTAGGGGGTGGGTCAGCGCAAAAAGAAAACATCGGACAACGGTGAATTGCCCGATGTTTTCCGGAGGGGAGAAAACTCTTTCGTTAGTAACTATCGGCAAAATTATTTGTATCTCTTTAGCTAAATTATATCATACGTCCTATAATTTCATACACCAAATCGCCATTTATGTTCAAAATTTTCAAAAAATTTTAGGACATGCAGGGTATCTCCTCTTAAAAATACGTAATGTTTCCACATTAAGGAGGCATAAAGCATATCCATTTTTTGGCCATCCGCCACCAAAACATCATTGACTTTGCCACCGGTGAAATCTTCGTTTCCGGCGCAGGGTCCTGGAGCAACTTATATCTTGGCAAGTTGCCTAACCAATCCTCTGAAAACTTGACCTCGCTGTTGAAAATTCTTAAACATATCATAACTTGCGCACGCGGGGCTGAGGAGCACGACATCACCATTTTCTGCAAGGCGATTGGCACAATCAACCGCCTCTGCTATTGAGTCGGCAAATTCTACCTGTACCCTCGTTTGGCCGGCTGCACTTATCGCTTCAGCTATCTTGGCCGCTGTTTTGCCGATCAAGATGGCGGCCTTTGCCTTTTGTGCGATTTTGCGCCCAAGCTCGTCAAATGGCAGGTGCTTATCATATCCCCCCGCGATGATAATCTTCGGCGCCTCGAACGCCTCCAGTGCTGCGATAGCGCTGGCCGGTGTTGTCGCTATCGAGTCATTATACCATCGAGTACCGTCGATTTCGGTTACCAGTTCAAGCCGATGCGGCAGAGCCTCAAACATACCGACTGCTTTAGCTATTCTGTCATCGGTTACACCGAGTTCTCTCGCCACCGCCGCCGCCGCGGCAAGATTTGAAAGGTTCGCTGCGCCCGGCAGCTTAAACACTCGCCGGAATGCGTCCGGAACATCCGACGCTTTGAATGTCAGACAACGTCTGAACGGGGTCTTGTTATAATGCTCGAACCAATCGGCCGTTATAGGGTCATCAGCGTTGAAGATTGATACTGACGGCTTGTCTGCACGCGGCTTCTGGAATTTGAAGATATTTTCCTTCGCCCGACAATACGCCTCGAAGGTGCCGTGTCTATCCAGGTGGTTGGGCGTAAGATTCGTTATTACAGAAACATCAGGCGCCTTTTCTATCCGACAAAGCTGCTCTAATTGAAAACTGCTCAGTTCCAGCACTACTATATCTTCAGCGTCCGTTCCTTCCAACATACCAAGCAAAGGACGGTTGCCGATATTGCCGCTTAACCAGACCCTTTTATATTCAATGCCTTCTTGCCCGATACCTTCACGCAATAACTGAGCGGTAAGGGCGGCCGTGGTGCTCTTTCCATTGGCTCCGGTTATCCCGACAATCAGACACGGGCATAGCTCAAAGAAGATTTCGATTTGTGAAGTGATTAACTTGTTTGCCTTGTGCGCTATCTGCAGGAATTTACTGTCGGGTGGTACCGCGGGATTAACTATCACTACGTCAGCATTTTTGAAATCCTCGGCGCAGTGTCCGCCTAAGTGGTATTCAATATCACAGTCGCCAAGCCGGGCCAGCGACTCTTCGAGCATCTTCTCATCAGCCAAGTCCGTAACCGTTACCTTTGCACCGGATTCACATGCAAAAATTGCAGAATCGGCCCCTCCGCCGAACTGACCCAATCCCATTACAAGAACGTTCTTGCCGGAAATAAAATAACTATTGATATGCTTATTGCCGTGTTTCATAAGTAAATGTAGTCTGCTCAGCATTAAGACTCACAGCCAAATCCTTCGGCTACGCTCCCCCCTCCG
>QNBT01000148.1 GCA_003644205.1 Planctomycetota bacterium
CACTTAGGTTAAAAGTCGCCACGGAGTCGTTATCTGAGGATAATCTGCACGTTTTTTCCCAAGAAAAAGTCCCATCACCAGTCAGGTCAACAATCAACTGGCCGCCTCTATGCTCAATCCGGTCGCCGTTAACTGCAAAATCGCCGGCAATGTCGAGATCATAGACTGAGTCTCCGCCGTCGCTGGAGTCACCGAAGTACACCCCATCATCTAAAGTCAGGCTACTTCCAGCTGCGATGGTTATCTGAATGTCACCGTCTTCCGCAAGATCTTTAGACTGGTCTTCAACGTACACGTCACCGTTAACAATGTCGAGTATGGCAAAATCAGAGGAACTACTGTCAGCCATTTCCAGATCGCCGTCAACCCTAAGGAAGAATGGACCAGAGGTGGCAGTACCGACTTGAACCCCACCATCTATGATCATCAATTCGTCAAGCTCTGCGGGTTCACAGTCTATTACAACGGTATTGCCATTATCGATTTCAGCATCGTCTTTTTTGCCATCTCTCGGAGTTTCGTCTTTCCAGTTATCATCGTCACACCACGTACCGCCATCAGGACCTTTATACTCCTGAGTTGCCGCAAAACCGACACTTGTTACCATGGTAAGTACAACGAGTACTATACCAAACCTCATTAAATTTTCCATTAAATTTTTCATTTTATTTCTCCTCGTAACATAATTCAAACACTACCTCTTTTGCAGTGTTTTGCTAGCAGAAACACTACACCATACTACACACACCTTAGTTCGCATCACACTACACACACATAGGTTAGTTCGCATCAGACAAACACAGCAGGCCACCCACACGGCAACCCGCGTACACACACATCTCATAATACACAATACACACCATAATCGCATACAAAAAGGCGCAGATAAACACCCAGCGCCTACATCATAAACTAAATCAATTTTACCACCTCCCTTCATGCTCGATAAGGATACCAAGCGTAATTAGGAGCCAAATTTTCACTGAAGGGCACTGATAAGAATCAAGCCCATATCACCTTCTATCTTAAATCATTCTATTAGTGTTGTCAAGTCCTAATTCTAAAAAATTTTCACTTTTTTTTGCATTTCATATAAAAACCCGGATTTTACCCTATATTTCACTAAAAACCCCCTTTTTTACAACCAAATTTATTTTTGACATCCTCGTAACATAATTAAAACATTAACTCTTTTGCAGTGTTTTGCTAACGAACATACTACACACACATACACTTTCGCATTAGACGAACATGGCAGGCCGCACACATAGCAAACCGCGTACACACACAATTCACAATACACGCAATTTTACTATATATTTCCTGTTGTTGTACCTGGGACTGCAGAGATGAAAAATGCGGGGTATCTTTCAAATACACCGGGCGATCTGTTCATTACTGCTATCTCCAAAAAACAAGCAACTTACGTATTGTTTTTTAAGATTATAACAAAGTATCTGCAAGCCATTGTTCAAAGAGCACAGCAAAGTCCGACAAGTTGATAAACTTATCACCACCCCCGTCAGCCTCTTTAGGTGCAATGTCTGCGTCTGAAGTACCGGTTTGCATCCACTCTTGTGCCAACCAACTCAGATCGATTATATCTACCACACCATCTTTATTTATATCAGGAGCCGGAGTAACCGTCAAACTGTAGTTGCCCCCACCGGCGTCGTAACCGGAAATGCGGATGTAATAAGTTTCTCCCTCGACCAGGCTAACAATAATCCTGGACAAGAAATTAGGATAGTAATCATCATTACACGCTAATTCAGTTCCTCCACAATCATCAAAGACCGCCAGGGACGTGTCGTAATCGCCATTCGGGTCTATCAAATATCGGCCGCTGATTGTTGGAGTGAAATAGTACCACACATCGCGCATATCACTCACAGTGCAGCTTGTAATATCCGTCCCGTATGCAGTAGTAGTTGAGCCTGTTACCGGGCTATATTGAACTATTTCATTAGCATCCTGGCAAGTGTTATTAACAGGTGGCTCAGGAGCATCTGTGATGAGCAAGTCGTAGGGTCCCGTTCCGTTCGTTTCTGCATCGTATCCAGCCACCCGAATCAGATAAGTTTCCCCCGCGGTTAAATCTAAGGTGACCAGTGATTGAAAACCACAATAATCCTCACTGCATGCCAGTTCCGTTCCGCCGCAGTCATCAAAAACTACTAAACTTGTATCCAAAACACTTCCGCAGAGACTGATATCCACTACTTCGTTGCTATCCGGTGTATAGGAATGCCATACATCGAGATAATCCCAATGTCCGCAACTGCTCTCTTCTTCCGGTCCTGTAGCTCCAACGGTTGAGCCTTCATAAAGCACATTTTTGAATACTTCAATTGCATTAGAACATATATCATGAGGAAGACAAGTATATGGATTATCCTCAATCTCAATAGATATTAAAGGGTTATTATCTTTAATTGTGGGCAGGTAAGTGCAATAAGAGACTTTATTCAATGTATTTCCACGAAGCAAAAGGTTTATCAGGTCATTCGGTTCTTCACCTGTTAGGCCGTAGATGTCTTCTATAAAATTGTTGGTCAGATGAAGATATTGCAGATTCGTCAGATTTGACATATCGGGGAGGGCACCAGCTACTTGATTGTTGGCCAGATAAAGATGTTCCAGACTCGTCAGATTTGACACAACGGAGATATCATCTACTTGATTATCTGTCAGGTCTAACATGGTCAGATTTGACAATCCTGATAGACTTGAGATATCAATAATCTGATTGCTTCCCAGATACAGACTTGTCAGGCCGGTTAATCCGGAAACAGGTGACAAATCACTAATCAGATTAATAGATAAAAATAATGTATCGAGATTTACCAGGTTCTCCACAGCAGATATATCAGTTATCTGATTGTCGTTTAGATACAAATTTATCAAGCTTGTCAACTCAGAAATGGGCGATAGGTCGCTGATCAGGTTACTGGATAAATGTAGTTCGTTCACGTCAGTTGCATACTCAAGGCCGGTGAGATCAGAGATGCCCAGATGATTAGCAGAAAGATAGGTCAAGCCGAGCATATCGGTTTGGTTAGGATCAGCAATGCCAAGTTCTGCCTCAACCGCAGCTTTTAAGTTAGGATCGGCAAAATAGACGGGTTCTGCTAATACTAATGAACTAATACTCAACTGTAGTAATATTGCTGTGTAAATTAACTTTTTCACTTTTATTCCTCCAGTGTAAATTTTTACGCCAAGTGCGAAAAAGGTATGGAGGGTGCACGGGCTGGATTCTTCCCTTCCCATGTTTGTTAGCACTCCTCCTAGCCTACATCTTAGATATTAAGAATTATAAGGTTTTGGGTTTAAGATGTCAAGCAAAATCTCCGCCCGAAGGCAACCGGTCAGTTATGGGTGGATGCTCCCCTGCTGCTAATTGAACCACAATATACTCCCAAAGCCTGTTTTTCAGCACAGTAATGAGGTTTTTTGAGTTCAGACCAGCCATCCTTGGATATACTGACAAGGATTAAATTTTTTCAAAAAAACACTTTTTCCCTCACGATTTTTGCCCATGTTACATGAGAATGTTCCGGAGGTTTTCAAGGATATTATTTGTAACTCACATGAAATAGCGGGGGCAGGATTCGAACCTGCGACCTCCGGGTTATGAGCCCGACGAGCTACCAGACTGCTCTACCCCGCGATAAATTTCAAAATGTCAAGATATCACACAGGGCCTGCCTTATCAATAAGCAATATCTGCAGAACTAAAGCCTTGCACAAATCTTTTCGGCAATTGCATCAGCACGGCCCGATTCATATTCATACGCAGGCCAGTGTGTGAACACGTTGTCACCTTCATTTCGCGGTATTATATGAAAATGCACATGGTCCACCAACTGCCCCGCCGCGCGACCGTTGTTGCACAGAACATTATATCCGGCGGCACCTGCGGCGGCGACAACGGCCTGGACAATTTTGCCCAGACAGGAACTGATGCTACTTAGAACCTCCTGAGGGCACTGATGTAATTTCTCAAAATGTGCTTTAGGAACAACCAGCGTATGCCCATCGCTGACAGGCCGGACATCCAGAAAGGCCAGGACCTGCTCGTCCTCGTAAATCTTATTACATGGAACCCGGCCGCTTACTATCTTGCAGAAAATACAGTCACTCGAACTCATTCCACAACCTTAAAAAGTCGTGTTTGTCTCAATCGGGGGCATCTAACTATCGCCACCCTTTGCTTTAGAACTCTTTTTTCCTCGACCCTTCTTCTCAGATTTGGATTTCTCTTTTGTTTCCTGGGCCTCCTGGCCGACAAGCTGCAGCAGAACCAACTGCCCATTGTCGCCGAGCCTTCTCTTTGCAAGACGTATTATCCTCGTATATCCACCCTGTCGGTCAAGATAACGCGGCCCCAGCTCACTGAACAACTTGCTGATAACCGTGCCGCTTTTGACCATTTTGCCGTCTTCGTCCCTGTATATCGCGCGATTGCCCAAAAGTGAAATCGCACGACGGCGCGCCGCAAGGTCACCCTTCCCGGCCAGCGTAATCAGTTTCTCGGCAAAAGCGCGTACATCCTTTGCCTTCTGGATGGTCGTTGAAATCGTCTCATGTTCAAAAAGTGACGAGGCCAGATTTCGACGCATTGCCAAGCGGTGTCCGCTTGTTCGACTTAAACGAGCTTGCGTCACTCGATGACGCATATATTTAACCTTTCCACTCTAATTGATTCGTTATTCATTCACTCACATTAACCGATTCGGCCAAGGCAATCAATTCTCCTCCTCCTCCTCCGTCATGCCCAAAGACAAACCCAAATCCGCCAGTTTTCTCTTGACTTCCCTTAAGCTTGTCTTGCCGAAGCTGCGAATCTTCAGCAAATCAGCATCCGTCTTTTTGACTAACTGTCCAACCGTAGCAATATGATTTGACTCAAGACAATTGTTCGACCTGACCGTCAATTCCAATGACTCTATCGGCATTTCCAGCTTAGCCGCCAACTCTTCATCCACACCGGCCCGGTCAGTATCTTTGGAGACCATATCTTCGGCAACAGTATCTTCACCGATTTGGGAATACTGGACAAAGGGATTGATGTATTTGCGTAGAATTTTTCCTGCCTCTACCAGCGCCATTTCCGGTGAGACCGTGCCGTCGGTCCAAATCTCCAACGTCAGTTTGTCATAATTTGTGCGCTGGCCAACCCGCGTATCATCCGTTCTGTATCTGACACGCACAACCGGCGAGTAGATCGCATCAATCTCTATTCTACCGACTTCCTGATTAAACCTGTCAGCTTCGGCAATCCTCTCAGACGCCGGCGAATAGCCCCTGCCGTTATCAACCACCATCTCCATCTCGAAGTTGACATCCTCAGTCAGGGTTACCAAAACGACGTCCTTGTTGACTATCTCGACCATTGGGTCGGTCTCGATCATGCCCGCTGTAACCTTACCTTTGCTTTTAGCTTTGACTATAATTGTCCTCGGTTCCTCAGCCTGGGATCGCACGATAAGCTTCTTGACATTCATAACTACGTCCGTAACATCCTCCATAACCCCCTTGATCGTCGAAAACTCATGGTCAACACCGCTGATTCTAATCGAGGTTATCGCGCTGCCGGCCAAAGACGAAAGCAGTACCCGTCGCAGGCTGTTACCAATAGTGGTACCAAAACCTCGCTCAAACGGCTCAATATAGAACTTACCGTAGGTTTCCGCCGACACATCCTTGTCACGCTCAATCCGGGTCGGTAATTCCAACCCTCTCCAGGTTATTCTCATTTACGGCCTCCTAAAAAACGCGGCAAATGTTCTCAGCATCCTTTGTCCTCGGCCAACTCTCGACAAAGGCCGCTCTCTGCTATTCGCCGCAACCATCATCTTAGATCAATCCAAAAACTACCTCGAACAAAACTCAACCACCAAATGTTCCTCAATGACAAGCTGAACATCCTCACGACTCGGCAACCCGACTACCGTAGCTGCGGGTTTATCCA
>QNBT01000149.1 GCA_003644205.1 Planctomycetota bacterium
CAACCTGCCAAAATGGTAAAATGCTTTATCGATATTCTTTTGTTCTTTAGAAAACACCTTTAGATATCATTATGAACGTGAAACATCTGCACAACTGGAATTTGTCATACGAACGTGCCAGGGCCGTCCAGACTGCCTTGGCTGCGAAAGTACAATTGTGTAGCTTCAAGGGCACACCCCGGCTGATAGCCGGCCTTGACTGTGCATTCAGTAAGGACGGGCAAAGAATCTGCGCCGCAATTATCGTCCTGAAATTCGGTACGTTTGAGGTTACAGAAACCGTAACCGCTGTTGCCAAAGTAGCCTTTCCTTATATTCCGGGCCTGCTGTCATTCCGCGAGGCTCCCGTTTGCATCAAGGCGGCCAAGAAGCTCAAAACAAATCCGGACATGTTCCTGATAGACGGCCAGGGCATCGCCCATCCCCGCAGGCTCGGCATAGCCAGCCATCTGGGCCTTGTGTTCGACAAGCCTACCATCGGCTGTGCAAAAAGCAGACTGACCGGCTCATTCGATGAAGTGGGGCCGGAAAAAGGAGATTATTCATTGCTGAAAGACAAGAGTGAAACCATCGGCGCTGTACTAAGAACTCGCACCAACGTAAAACCGCTGTTTGTCTCGGTCGGCAATAAATGCCTCCTGAAAGACGCTGTCAGGATGACCTTGGCCTGTGCCGTCAAATATCGCCTGACCGAGCCTACCCGCCTGGCCCACCAGAGAGTGAGCAAACTGAGGCTGGAAATATAAAAGCTTCCGGAAGCGTAATCCCACACTGCCAGGCCGGCGATTGACAGTGGCACCCAAATATGCACAATGATGTTCACCTGTGAGGTTGCGGTTTGGAACCGGATGAAGATGATTTTGAAGGGCCCTAAATGAAAATCCCAATCTGGCTATACATAGCAATAATCGGCCTGGTCTGGCTGCTCTATCTACTACTCACACCACTGCTGTTAAAGTGAAACACCGACCTGTGGGTAATGACAAGGGGATTCAGTCCCATTTGTGTTTTTTTATGGCAGCTAAGATTTTTTCGGCGCATTGCATTGCGGCAAGGCCCTCTTCTGCGGTAACCTCCGGCTGAGCATCTTTTTGGGCGACGGCCTTTAAGAACGCCTCCTGCTCGAGCCGCAAAGGCTCAGCATCTTCAATATCAAGCTGTTCGATGTGCAAAAGGTCGGGCCAATTGACCTCGGAAAAATCGAAATCGCCGGCCTGTTGATGTTCTTTTATCCACTCGACAACATCAACATTCGGAGCGGCCTTTATAACAACACCCTCTTTTTTGAGATAATCCAGACTCAGATACGCCTGGCGACTAAAAACCCGTACCTTTCTTTCCGTCTTAAGCGCAAGCCTCGACGCAGTTACATTTGCTATGCAGCCGTTGTCAAAAACGATTCGAGCGTTGCAGATGTCTTCGTGCTCGCCGATGACGTTCACCCCTACCGCATCTATTTTCTTTATAGTACTTGCCGCAAGAGACAGGATAATATCAATGTCGTGAATCATCACATCCATCACCACGCCGATATCCGTCGAGCGGAACGGATACGGGCTAATCCTGTGGGCCTCGATGAACTTCGGCTCGATGTTGAGCCGCTTCATCGCCTGCACAACCGGATTGCACCTTTCAGAGTGCCCGACCGCCGCAACGATATTGTGCTTTTTAGCAAGGGCCACAATCTCTTTACCCTCCTTGATATTTGTAGCCAGCGGCTTTTCTATCATCACAGCGACATTGTTCTCGATAAACGCCTTTGCCAAATCCCGGTGGTGAACCGTAGGCGCTGAAATCGTAACCGCATCAACCTTGCCGAACAGAGGCTCACAATCTGTAAAGGGCCGGCAGTTGTATCGGCCGGCAAGCTTGTCGGCCTGCTCTCTTTGCGTATCGACTACGCCAATCAGCTCACAGCTATCGAGTTCGCTGTACACCTTGGCATGTATCGAGCCCATCTTGCCGGCGCCGACAACAGCAGTGCGGATTTTAGTCATTGTCGCTGTCTCCCGAAGTCAGAAGTCAGAGGTCAGAGAAATTCTGCCAGCTATTCATTAAACTATAAAGCATGGCATTGACTTCATCGTTCCCTGAATATCTCCAGATATCTTCCAAACCGGTGCTCGCTGCTTCTGATTATTGCGTCAACCATTGTGCGGACGTTCTCATCGAGGCCGTCTTCGGCCGCCAGAGCCGTTACCCTTTCAAGCAGCGCCCCGTTATCATCGCGATAAATCTTCTTGAAAGCCTCGGTAACTTTCTCCTGCTGGGCCTCGGTAAGTCCCGCTCTTTCCATGCCCCTCTTGTTTACGCTCCTTATTTCAGGCGGATAGTGCCCGCTGACGATAACAAAGGGCGGCACATCATGATTTATGCCCGCAAAGCCGGCCGCGTAGCACCATTTGCCGAAGGTTACGAACTGGTGCACGGCCACCATGCCGCTAAGCCACACGCCCGTCTCCAGCTTACAATGACCGCTAATTTGCGAATAGTTGCTTATCACAATCTTATCTTCGAGCATACAGTCATGGC
Organism: Planctomycetota bacterium; assembly: GCA_003644205.1. GTDB lineage: Bacteria > Planctomycetota > Phycisphaerae > Sedimentisphaerales > Anaerohalosphaeraceae > QNBT01. Next base: position 2,533 of record QNBT01000149.1, read on the forward strand.
CGAGGTGTACGCCGACCATCAGCATATTGTCATTGCCGACTTTCGTTGACTCGCCCGGATGCATGCTCGGATGGATTGTTACCTGCTCACGAATTATGTTATTATCGCCTATCTGAAGGCCCCCTATCTGCTTATCCGAGTCGAGGCCCAATAACTGTGGCGGCCGGCCGATTACACAGTTGGAATATAACTGGTTGCACCTGCCGATTTTGACGTTAGCCCCTATCACAACGTTGGCATCAAGTATTGTGCCGGCCCCGATTACCACCTGGGAATCCACAACACAATTAGGCCCGACAACCACATCACCGGCCAACTTTGCCGTCTTGTCTATCACTGCACTGGAGTGTACTTTGGTCTTCATATACCTCTTTGACCTCCCGTCTTCTGATTTCTGCATTGCCGACTATCGAACCGTTTCATCATCAACGAGCATAAACTTAAGCTGCGCCTCGGCGACAACGTTATCGCCGACCATCGCCGTACAGTTGCACCAGGCACTGTTACTCCGCGTCCTCACGGTCTCGGAAATAAGGATTAGCTGGTCCCCCGGTACAACCGACTTTCTTACCTTGACGTTATCCATCGTAAGCAGTACTGCAAGCTTACCGGTGTGCTCGAGTTTCTGGGCGAAAAGCAGTCCCGACACCTGCGCCAGCGCCTCTATTATAAGCACGCCGGGCATAATAGGAGTGCCGGGAAAATGACCCTGAAAAAACTGCTCATTAAACGTTACGTTCTTAATACCCTTTATCTTTCTATCGCCTTCTATCTCCAGTACCTTATCGACCATCAGGAACGGATACCGGTGCGGCAGAATCTTCTGAATCCTGCGAATATCCAATACGGCCTCTGTGCCGAAAGCCGTCGCCCGGTCGGCCTGTTGGGCCATTTGAACAAGCCGTTTGACGAGGGCCTGATTCAACGCATGGCCGCTTTTGTACGCCACAATCCGCCCCGTAATTGGTCTGCCGGCAAGCATCAGGTCGCCTATCAGGTCCACCACCTTGTGCCTGACGCACTCGTCACTGAACCTGTAGCTGTTCTTGATTGGGCCGTCCGAACTAATCACGAGAATGTCGCGGGGAGTTAAGTGGGCACCGATTCCATGGGCCTTCATTTGGCGTGCCTCTGCCTCCAGCGCAAAAGTCCGCGTCGCAGCGAGATTCTTCTCAAAGTGCGCGGTTGTAAGCTCACACGTGTACAGCTGCCTTCCAATGCCGGTGTGCTGCGTGTAATCCATATCGTATGTGATGCTCAGTTTGTCACTGTCGTAGGGCAGAGCGTAGATGGATTTATCACTTTCGGCAATGCTGACGGATTCGGTGATGGCAATCGTTTTGCACTCGGCCTGCTGTTCGACGACACCGGCCTTCTTTAGCGTCTTGAAGTACTCCTCGCTGCTGCCGTCAAAGCCGGGAAGCTCCTGACCGTTCACCTCTATGGTGACGTTATCTATCTGAAGCGCACTTAATGCGGCCAGACAGTGCTCAGGAGTCTCTATGCTCACCGACCCCTTTTTCAGCGCGCTACGGCGCTCCCTTTGGGCAACGTTGGCAATCAAGGCGGGAATCCTTACAGGTTCAGCCAAATCCGAGCGAACAAAAACCACACCAGTGTCGATTTCGGCCGGTCGAAACACAACTTTTACGTCCTCGCCGGCAAATAAACCTCTGCCCGCCAGCCTCGCCTCACTGCCTATTGTCTTCTGAAGTCTCAAGTTTATCCACTCTTCCGATGACGTCTTTTAACTGCTTGGCCATATCCGGGAGGCGCTTTTTCAGCGCCCAAATCTGAAGCTCTTTTCGCGCGTCAATTGCCGGCATACCCAGGACCCGCTTTTCGGCCGCGATATTATCCATCACTCCGGAATCTGCACCGATAACGGCGCCGCTGCCTATTTCTATATGGTCCGCTACACCAGCCTGACCGGCCAACACCACTCCGTCACCCACCCGGCAACTGCCCGAAATACCTACCTGCCCGGCTATCAGGCAGCACTTGCCTATCACCACATTGTGTGCAATCTGAACAATGTTATCTATCTTTGTGCCCGCACCGATTATGGTATTGCCGAATTTCGCCCTGTCAATACAGCTATTGGCCCCGATTTCAACGCAATCTTCAATCACCACGCCGCCGTTATGCGGTATCAGTTGAGGCCGACCTTCAACAGCATAATAACCAAATCCGACAGAACCGATAGTCGCATTTGCCTGGATTATGCAATTGTTGCCTATCATGCAGTTGTGATAAACCACCACATTAGCGTCGAGTCGGCAGTTTGCCCCGATGATGCTGTTCTCGCCAATCACACATCCGGCGCCGATGATACTGCCGGGGCCGATTACTGCTCCATGACTGATATATGCTGCCGGCCCGATAGCTACGTCGCCGGCAATAGTGGCGGTTTTTTCCACCACCGACGTCGGGTGAATACCGGATTGGGGTGTTAATTTCGGCGCAAAGAGTCCCAGTGTTTTTATCAGAGCCGTTTCCACGCAGTCAACTATCAGTTGTGTGGGTCGGCCGTCTCCAGCCTCTTCGGAAACGATTACCGCCGCCGCCCCGGACTCGGCGATTTTTTGCGCGTGTTTGTCCGACGTAACAAATGAAACCTCCCGCGGACCGGCCTGTTCGATAGAATTAACACCACTAACAGTTGCGCTACCGCTGCCCACAAGCCGCGCACCTATTTGCTCTGCGACCTCGCCAACCGTCAAGATGGTTCCTCTGCCCTGTTTCGCCATTGCCTTCCTCTTGGCTTTCGGGTTATCTTCCCTTGTCCAGAATCGCAAGCACGTCATTGGTGATGTCCATGTGTTCGGCGTTATACAAAACCTTGCTTGTCTGTATCACCAACGTCAACTCACGTAAACTGGTCGATGGAAACCGAAACTCTTCCTTGGCAATCACGAGGTCGGCCCCTTTATCTTTCGCCACACTCGCAACGGCTGCGATAATCTCCTGATACAACTGCTCAATCTGCTGCTGCTGTTTCAGCGAGAGCTCCTGCTGATAAAACTTGTCCTTCGCCTCGAGTATCGCCTGTTTCTCTGTCCCCTCGCGCATAAGCTTCAAATAGTCGCTGCTGCCGACCTTTCGCGTTGCCATGTCCGCTTCTATCGCCTGCAGCTCTTTGGACAGCTTCTGAAGTTCCGCCCTGTTCTTTTCACTTTCAGCCCTGGCCTTGGTTTCCCACTGGGCGTTCGTCTTGCTGTTCTCAAGAATCCTGCGCACGCTCACCACTGCAATCCGTGCAGGTGCTATTTCCTCCTTCGCCTTGGCCCAGCCTTGTTCATATCCTACGCTGAGCGAGATTACCGCCGCTGCTAATATCCCGATGACAATATTCCTTGCTTTCATAGCTTATCCTTTCATGTTTTCGCTTTTATCAAACTAAAATCAGAACAAGGCTCCCACAGAAAAGCTGAATA
>QNBT01000150.1 GCA_003644205.1 Planctomycetota bacterium
ATCGGTAATCTTAACTTTACCAAGCTCTTTCTCGGCCTTTGCGTCCCCGCGACCGATTATCGATTCAGGTGAAAGGGCTGCAATAGCCGAAAGCCCGCCTCCCATTTTTAATACGCTACGTCGGTCTATGATATTTTATCCCTTTTCAAATTCAGCACGCTGTTACGCTGCTCGGCCCAGTCCCGACGTTGAAGGTCGCTGACATAAACCGGATACAAATTTGGGCATATCGGGCCTCCCTGCAAAAAACGAGAAATTGTCCGATAACCGCCTTGATTCGGCTCTTTGAATCCATCTCCACGTCAAAAACGCGGGTATTCAAAAACAGTGAATTATTTTCTTCGGCGTAAACTATCCTCCCCATCTTTACAGGGTCTGCATAATTGGTAAAACCCTGTTCAGGAAAAAGTTCCGCGGTGTTCCCCGTGATGTTGCGCTTATCGGGCGGCTTACCGACACCCGTTGCCGGCAGATAGGGCGAGCCCATGATATCCGTGTGCTGTGGCTCATTGGGCCATTTGCCGACAGACTTAAATTGTTCCGCCTCCTGCCAAATGACATCAGCAGCGGCGGCAGCGATGGTTACTGCCGAAAGCAGGAATAAGAGGGTTGTTAATACGAAAGTCTTCATAAACATGTAAATAATCCTATCAAAATCACCTTGAACTTTCAATATTTCCCTTTCAAGGCAATGTATCTAATAGAAAACAAAGACATATCAGGAAAGGAGAGCTCGTGTTTACTAAATTCCCATCAGCCGCTCCATGGTCGGAAAAGACAAACTCCACATTCTCGTCGTCGGCACCTCAGATATAGTCAACGCCTCAGTATTTTTTTAATGATGTCTCTAACTGCCGATACTTTTAGCCAGGTCGCTCTTGTACTGCCTGTAGAAAACCAGGTCACTGATAAGGCCTTTAAAGCTGCCGGCGGGTATCATTCCAAGAACTTGTTTGCCCTGTTCTCTGCCAATGGTCAAAGTTTTACTGCCAAAGAATTTCAAGTACCTGCCCCTGGGAACCGAAGCCACCTTTTTGCCGTCAACAAACATCTCCAACTTATCGAAGTTGACCGTTGCAGCTAAGTGTATCCATTTACCAAGGCAGCTTTCCATTCCATCAGCAACTGCGATTCGACCACCATCGTTTACGCCAAAACACGGCACACCATCCTCAACAAACAATGACCATGCCCCTGCCCCCTTACGTGCATCGCCCTGTGACAGGATGGTCCCATCGGATTCTGCCTTAAACCGCAAACCGACCGACAACGGGCAATTGCTGGTATCGAGCGAGCTGCTCTGCTCAACGATTACGGAGGTTTGTGGAGAACACCTTAAAGCAGCCCCTTTTTCGGTTGTAACAATGTCGGCGTTTGAAATATTTCCATTATTAGAGTTCCCGCTAAGATCCTTTACGGTCTTGCCGTCACAATTTTCAAAATCATACTTAAGCATCAAGCCCTGCTTTTTGGTCTTATCGAGTACGGCATAGCTTTCCTTGTAATCGGTCTCGCTGACAAGCCGGTCGAGCTCCTTCTGCAGTTGAACTATTTTTTCCCGGTAAGCAGGCTCGGCGATAAGGTTATCCATCTCATACGGGTCTTTCTTCAAATTGTAAAGCTCGGATATATCATCCGTGTCAGGGTATGTTACAAGCTTGAAGTCCTCGGTTCGCACTGCAACAGTCCTGGGATATTGCGGATAGTTAAGATCAACCCAGTACGTATAAAGAAAACTCTTTCGCCAGTCTTTGGAATTTTTGAAGAGCCTGACCATAGATTCGCCCTGTACACATGAAGGTGCTTCGACTCCGGCAAGCTCATAAAACGTAGGAGCAAGGTCAACATTGAGTACCATCTGCTCGATGGTTGTGCCGGGTTTTACCAGCTTTGGATAGCGTATCACCATGGGAATCCTTATTGATTCTTCATAAGCACACCGCTTGTCTCCCATACGATGTTCGCCCATAAAGTAACCATTATCCCCGGCAAAAACTATTACCGTATTGTCGAGCCGGCCCATGGCTTCGAGTTTGTCCATAATAGCCCCAAGACCGTCATCAACAGCCAGTATTGCTTCATAATATTCTCGCTGAAACTCTTCAAACTTATAATCCCGTTTCGGGTAACTAACCGGGATGTGACGGGCAGGATTTTCTTTGCGATAATCCCTGCTTCTGTAGGAATCTTTAACCCATTCTTTAACAAGCGCTCTTTGCCACAAGGGCTTGCTTGTCATAGGGTCATTATAGCTGACCGGTTCGGCAAGCTGCTTGCCTTTATATACTCCTTTGTGTCGGTCCGCCGCGATAAAAGGCCCATGAACCGCTTTATGCGAAAGGTACATACAAAACGGAGAAGAGCCGTTTTCGTCGAGCCATTTCGCAGCGGCCTCGTTTAAAATATCCGTTATATAACCTTTGGCCTGGAACTGTCTGCCGTTTTCATTCAAGGTAGGATCAATATACACACCCTGATCCTTGAAACTCAGCCAGTAATCAAAACCGGGGCGGGGATTATCACTATGACCGCCCATGTGCCATTTTCCAATATAGGCGCTTTGATAGCCTCCCTTTTCTCGCAGTACCTGATGATAGGAGGGCGTCTTTTCAAAATCAAAATCAAAGCCCATATCGTTGGCCATTATTCCATGACGGCTCGAGTATGTTCCGGTCAAAAACGAAGCCCGGCTCGGAGAACATAAAGAAGTCGTACAAAAAGCGTTCTTGAACCAGCCGCCCTCATTACGTATGCGGTCGATATTCGGGGTCTTCAGAAACGGATGACCCATAAAGCCCATCGCATCAAAACGCTGGTCATCAGTGAGGACAAAAAGAAAGTTTGGTTTCTTCTTAGGTGCTCTCATTGCAGAGGAGCAGCCGTTGCAACCTAACGCTGCTAAAGAAGTTCCAGCCAGTGCCATAAAACCACGACGAGTAATGGCTCCTTTGAAATTCTTTTGTAACATTAATCGACTCCAATCTAAAATATTATACCCTTTATTTCTTGCTGTGCATATTTGTCGCAACAAAAACGTTTGCATCAGCAGTTTCTGATGTATTCGGCCCATCGAAAGTAAGAGTTGCTTTGTGCCAGGTTTTAAGTTCTCCGGGGATGTTAGTCCTTCTCCGCTTTTTTGTAAAGTTAAAAGTTACTGGTGGCCACCAGTTTTGATGGCGGTACATTCGCTAAGTCGGTGCCCCAGTCGCTGGGATTTGGTCCCATCTGCAGGACCAAAGTGCCGCCCCCTGTTATTTCCCAGAAACTTATCCACGGCTTATCGTACTTAGCGCCATTAAGAGTGGCCGATTGTATGTAAATATTGGTTTTGGAAACATCTTTTGCTTCGATGACAAATTTTGCCCCGCCGTATTTAAACTTGGGCAGGTGGATGGTAACTCGCTCAAAAATCGGACTGCCGATTGGATACACCAGGGATGAAGGGTTAAGGGGGTAAATTCCCATAGCGCTCCATACATACCAGGCGGACATCTCACCACAGTCATCCATGCCGGTATAGACATTCCCCCTGTACATCTTGTCCATGATTTCCCTTACCCGTTCCTGTGTTTTCCAAGGCTGGCCCAGGTAATTGTAAATATATGGCACATGGTGATCGGGCTGATTTCCGTGGTTGTACTGGCCTATCATTCCACCGATATCAATTAAGGTGCCCTCCGGTTCGTAGGGCTTAGTAAAAAACCCGTCCAGCTTGTCTATACACACCTGCCGACCACCCATCAGTTCAACTAATCCCGGGATGTCATGGGGAACGAACCACATCTGCTGCCATGCATTGGACTCGCGAAACATGTAAGTGTGGAAGGGTTCCATGGGCTTGACAGGTTGCACGAAATCGCCATTTGGTTTTCTCCCCCACATAATACCTTGAGTGGGTTCATATACGTTCCTGTAATTCTTGGCTCTCTCACGGAACATTTTTGCATCTGCCGTTTTGCCGAGTTTCTCAGCCAATATAGCCATGACTCCGTCATCAAAGGCATATTCCATGGTCTTCGCCACCGCGCTCCTGGACGGTTTACGTGGGTCGGTGGGCACCGGGTCAACAGTGGCGACATACCCATTGTCAAGGTACTCATCGAGGAACTGCATATCTCTGCCGTCCATTATGGTACGGTCGGTCTGATTTTTCTTTAGATAGGTATAGGCTGCCTCTATATCGAAGTCATCCAGACCCGACAGGTAGGAAGCAGTGATAATGGAAGTGGCGTGATTTCCGTGGAAATGGGTGTACATCCTGCCATCGCGTTTCGCTTTTTCCACCATGCTCCTGACGATATCCTGTTTGACCTTGGGCTCAATGAGTGTTAGCAACGGCTGCTTGTTCCGGTAGGTGTCCCATATGGAAGGCCACTCATAAGCAGGTTCATTAGCCGACAAGTCGGTTAGTATTGAAGGCCATTGCAGAGAGCGGTAAAAGGTTGAATAGAAATTTTCACGTTGCTTTGGTGTGCCTCCCTCGATTTCTATCATGCTCAGCTTGTCGTTCCAGATTTGCCTGGCCTTTGCTCTGGCCGCTGCAAAATCCAGTCCTTTCGCCTCGGCGTCCCAGTTCGCCCTGGCGTCGGCCACACTATTACGCGAAAGCGCAACCTTGACCTCGATGGTTTCACCCGCAGTGGTGCTGTAGGTCACATAGGCGCCGGCATTGGTCCCGGAGGCCGATTTGGACCCGGCTTTAACTTTGCCATCCTTCCATGTGCCGTATGCCTTAAAGGGTTTGCTGAACTCCATGTAAAAACTATACTGACCGGTACGAATTTCTTGTGTGCCCTGGATATGGGTATTGTCAACAATCTGGAAAGAGGTATCAGGCATGCACTTGTGTGCCCTGCCAAGATCAATCAGGATATTAGCTTTGTCGGTGTCGGGAAATGTATATCTATGAAAACCCGTGTAGGTCAATGCTGAAAGCTCCACCTTAATATTATAGTCGTCCAGCACAACGGAATAATATCCAGCCGTGGCCTCTTCGTTAGCGTGCTTGAACCTGGAGCGGTAGCCCCCATCCGGATTTTGTAAGGAACCAGGAACAATCCGCAGGTCTCCAACTGTGGGCATCATGAGAACCGCGCCACCACGCCAATGCCCTTTATTGGTATGGCCAAAGCCCAAAATAGACTTGTCAGTATATAAATAGCCCGAGCCGTAACGGGTGTCATCAACTTCCAGGGAACTACCGACCAAATGATTATAAGGTGACAACTGCACCATACCATGGGGAACATCAGGTCCGGGATAGACAGTACCGGAAAAGCCAATCAGGTTGGGATCCGGATGGTAATTCGGGCCCCCATACAGAGACATATCCTCAAGCGGGGCCGTACCCATCAGGGCGTTGACATAATCGGCGGGTATATGGGCCGAAAGGTTATCGTTGGGTTTGGTTTTCAATTTTATGTTGGATGAAGCTTCTTTAGAAAAACCGATATTCAGTGGAAGGACGAAAACAGAACAGACGATGCTAATTACAATTATATGACGATGCTTATTTTTCATACATAACCCTTGATTTTGCAGCGGACACATTCGCCGCACAAAGATTATTAATGTCCCAAAGTTTGTGGGTAATCCGGTTAATTACTGTTGCTTTTGCCCGACGGGAGCTTCTCGGAGCCGTTTTCTTACCTGCTGTTAGCCCCGACGCGATAAACGCTTTTTACCCGATACCATTTTTCACAAACTTTGGGACGTTAATAAAAAATTAACAACTCACTTTTTGTACAAACCCACCAAAGCACCTTTCAATTCCGGTATCACTACACAAAATACCATCCACTTCCCCATTCGTCAACAAATTAACCCAATCACTTGCGATTTCACCTTACGTACCCTGTAACACTTAAGAGCCTGTTGCGCAGACAATCGCTCTATTAAAAAGTGAATAACTTCAGCTTTTCGGTTATAATCGGCGCAATGAATTGTTAAACAT
>QNBT01000151.1 GCA_003644205.1 Planctomycetota bacterium
CAGCATACCTAGCGACTCCATGTGTGCCAACATTGATTAAATCATACGGTTTGATGAAGAAATCGGGTTGCAAGCCCTTTGCAATCTTTTCCAGGTCCACCATTACCGTTACTTCTTTATTCTGACCTACCCTCCTGATTACTTCGACTTTAGTCGGCCACGCCAATGCGCTCAGACCACCCGCCGACGCTATCGCCATTTTCAGCGTCATAGGACGACCAGTCAGATTAATAGGCCCGGAACTTCGCACATTACCCATCACCCAAAACTCACCGATAAGGTCAACCGGAACCGTAATCGTGTCTCCAGGTCGAAGTATAATATTATACCGCGGATCCCCACCCAACAATTTGTCCACAGGGATTTTGATTATCCGCACTTGTGTGCCGGCAGCGCCAATTTGCTCTAATCCGAATGGTTCAGCCGGCTTCTTACCAAAAGATAACGGCTCCCTGATATCTTCGGTTCTGCGCGCTGCTCGAGGCTCAATCTCAGGAGCCGGCCCCACTCTTACCGGCAGCCACCTACCATCCTCGAATACCCATTCTATCCTTTCCGGTTCTGATTTCTGACCCACAGAATCAGCAACCTTTGCCTCCCTTGTCTCAAGGCCAACAACCGATTTCGTCTCGTCTCCGAGCCCCTCGGGCGCAGCAAGCGACTCCAGCTCCTCGTCCGTTATCATTTCCGACGACGCTATTACTATTCCACCATCATCACCACCACCCTTTACATACGGAGCGATTATTTCGAGCATTTCATCTTCAGGACTCAATCCTTCCTCTCCTCTGTCATGCTCAATCGTTTTCGTCCGCTCACTTTCTGTATCCGCCTCTTGAACCGGCTTAACGGTCCCCAATTGTTCAAGCTCACCGGGCTGTTCAATGGTTGCCTCCTCTGGCGCAATCTCCCTGGCCACATAGATATTGCTTATATTGAACTGTCCAACACCGCCGGCCTGGGCAATAGCATCTAAAAGCCGGAAATTCTGTCGCGGAATAGGAAATCGCCCGGGACGTCCCACTCCTTGCCCGGAAATCGAGTATATTCTGCTTTGCGAACTCATCAGCATTACCGAAACCGATGGACTTTTCAATACACTCGGCGAGAGTATATTCGTGATTTCCTCCTCCAGCCTAACTTCTGTAAGACCCGCGGCGCGTACCTGACCGACCTCAGGTATCGATATACGACCCGTCTCGGTTACCATAAAATCATTTACGTACGGGCGACCTTCAGCGAATAATTCGTATATAGTTATCCGAACGACATCTCCGTTCCCAATTACGTAATCTTGTTCATGCGGTATCACATCTTGGGGCCGGGGTTCTTCGGCACCGGCATATGTTTCCTGCGGTTCGTCAACCACTCCCAATGAATCCAGTATCACATTAACCACGGGCACAGGTCGAAAACGGCCAAGCTGGGTCGGGTCGAGGTAGTCCCTCGAACAGCCTACGCAACATAGCAGCAGAATCAGTAGTAATGTCAATGTCGGTCCGCAAACCACGGTTTCGGGTTCCTTCATCCCTCTAAATCCATATCTCGGTACTTTGGCCTTCATATTTTGCACGTTTACCCGACCACTCACAGATGCGCTCCTGAGCTGACCCTAAAATCGGCGCCATATCGACACAAGGTGCGCTGTATGGGCGCATACAAACAACACTTCGCCTGATAGAAATCATCGGTTTAACCACGGAGTTTCTTAACCTTTTTCCAGCCATAAGTTCAATGCTAATAGAAAATTACGATTATTCGTTTCGCCACTTCAACAGAATCCCAGGTCCTATAATCTCGAACATGTTTATATTCCACAATAATTAACCTCATCCTTGATGGCTTGGCCACCGAAATGTAACTGACTGAAACAAAGGTACTTACTCGGACATCACCTCGGACGGCACATCATCCTCACCCTGCCGATTTGAAAAAACGCTCGAATTGTTTTTTTATACTGGCTTATCCCACCAAATGTTCAGTCAAGATGCAGAAACTACCCCCCCCAATACCACTGATAAGGCCCTTTCTCCCGGCCCTTCGCCGCTCACCAACTTCGTGCCTATTGTGTCCTCACGGCGTGATAGGCAATGCTCAAAAAGCCCTGCTGTTCGGCTTGGTCTGTGTCCATTTTGAAAATGTCTATCTTCATTGGAATCGTTCTGCCAATCCCATCAAGCCACCGGAAGTTATAGCTGTGAGCCATCAGTGTCTCGCCGCTTGCCAAATCCTCAATAACCACCCTGTCAATCACACCACTGCTGCCATCGCCGTACAGCGTCAGCTTCGCCCACGGCACCTCAAAACTCTTGAGCGTTTTCGCATAAGTAGTACCAGGTGCAACTTCGATCACGTTATACCATCGTCCCTGTATCTTCACCAACTCAGATGACACGCTCAATTGGGCCGACATACCGGAGCCGGCAACTATGCTTGTCAGTATCAATTTAGCGATCTTGCGGTCATACATCACCCCCGACAGTTCGCCAACATTGGCCGTACCTTCAACAATTCGAAAGTCCCCACCAAAAAGTGTCCATGTAAATTGACCCCCAGGTTCGGTCCCGGATATCTCCAGACCTTGTGACTGGGGATAAATCGTATGTTTTTGCTCGCTCAGGTAGATGCTTCCGTCAGCTTTGTAAAAAGTAACCACGCAATCGGCAACGATACTTCTGCCGACCTCATCCTCCACCCCGCTGACGCCGGCGGGCCCTTCGTCCCCGCCGTCAATATAAAAGCCGCCGCAGCCCGATAATGTCGTCCACGGCAACACTAATACCAACCAACATAATACATCGCTCTTTTTCATACACATTCCCAAATGGTTACGGGCTTTGTGCTCCCCAGGATAATTTGATATTTCAAAGTTTGGACAGTTTCTCGAACAAAGAATACCTTGACACTACATCCTGTTTTGCCTTTTCCATCAGGTCAGCGGCCACATCCGGTTTTGATTGCTTTAATCTGCGATATCTATTCTCGCCGTATGCATACTCCTCGAAATCACCGGTCGGCGCCTTCGAATCCAGTTGCAGCGGATTCTTACCACTGTCCCACAACCTCGGATCAAATCTATAGAGCAGCCAATGCCCGCAAGCTACCGCCTTTTTCTGCTCCAGATATCCTTTCGACATATTAATACCGTGGGCAATGCAGTGCGAATAGGCGATTATCAGCGACGGGCCGTTGTAGCTTTCGGCCTCGACAAACGCCTTTACCGCCTGGTTCGGATTTGCACCTATTGCCACCTTCGCCACGTAAATATTGCCGTAGCCCATCGCTATCAGCCCAAGGTCCTTCTTCGGCATGCGCTTGCCGGCAGCAGCAAACTGGGCAACCGCCGCCCTCGGGGTTGACTTCGACATCTGCCCACCGGTGTTGGAATAAACCTCCGTATCGAGCACAAGCACATTCACATTCTCACCGCTGGCTAACACATGGTCCAGACCCCCGTAGCCGATGTCATACGCCCACCCGTCTCCGCCGAGCGCCCACACACTCTTGGCAACAAGGTAGTCTGCCACCGTCAAAAACCGCCTGCAATCGGGGCAATCGCTCTTTTCACACTGGTCTTTGAGCCTGGCGACTTTTTCCCGCTGCTGTTCAATCCCCGCCTGTGTGTCCTGTGTATTTAGCCCATCTTTTATTTCATCAGCCAGAGGCTGCTCAACACAGCCGGCCTTGCTCACCTTTTCCAAAAGCTCTGTTGCAAATGCCTGGAACTTGTTCACGGCTAAACGCATCCCCATAGCAAACTCGGCATTGTCTTCAAACAGGCTGTTACTCCAGGTCGGCCCTCTGCCGTCTGCCCTTTTGGCGTATGGCGTCGTCGGTAGATTGCCGCCGTAAATCGATGAGCACCCCGTCGCGTTACCTATCATCGCCCTGTCACCAAACAGTTGGCTTAGCAGCTTAACATAAGCAGTCTCACCACAGCCCGCGCAAGCACCAGAATACTCGAACAAAGGCCGAATCAACTGGCTGCCCTTGATACTTGCCCTTTTGAAAAGACTCGGGTCCGTATCGGGAATCGACAGAAAGTATCCATAGTTTTCCCGCTCGATCGCACGAACCGGCTCCTGGTCAACCATATTGATTGCCTTTCGGCCGGTCGGCTTCTTGTCGGCATCTTTCTCTGCGCCGGGACAGTTAATAACACACGCCTGACAACCCGTGCAATCCTCCGGAGCCACCTGAACCGTGAATTTCATCCCTGCAAAATCCTTTCCCTTCGCATCGGTACTCTTAGATGTTGCAGGAGCACCTTTTAGATGTTCCGGTGCGTAGGCTTTTATCCTGATTGCCGCGTGTGGACAAAGAAGCGAACATTGGCCGCACTGTATGCAAAGCTCCGGTACCCACTCGGGGATATGAACAGCGACATTGCGCTTCTCGTACTGCGTTGTCGCCGTCGGGAATTTACCGTCGCACGGCATCTTACTCACCGGAATCTTATCGCCGCGAAGGGCCATAATCTCCGCGGTAACTTCCTTCACAAAATCCGGCGCATCGTCCGGCACCAGCTTTCGCATCTTGATTGTGCTTGTTACTTTATCGGGCACCTTGACCTCAAAAATCTTATCAAGGGCCGCATCAACAGCTTTGTTGTTCTTCTGGACGACCTCATCCCCCTTCTTGCCGTATGTTTTCTTTACAGCCTCCTTAATCGCCTTTACGGCCGTATCGACCGCAAGTACTTCACTTATCTTGAAGAAAGCCGTCTGCATAATGACGTTAATTCTGGCGCCCAATCCAAGCTCCTCGGCCAGGTGAATCGCATCGATACAGTAGAATTTGAGCTTCTTATCAATAATCTGCTGTTGCACCTCGACCGGCAGCGTATCCCAGACCTCGTCTTTCGGATGCGTACTCGTTAAGAGAAATGTCCCGCCGGGCCGAATCGTTGAAAGCATGTCATATTTTTCGAGGAAGCTCGGATTATGGCAAGCCACAAAATTCGCCCGCCTGACTAAATACGGACTGCGAATCAACTCCGGGCCAAACCGCAGATGTGAAACCGTCATCGCACCGGCCTTCTTCGAGTCATAGACAAAATAACCCTGAGCAAAGTTATCCGTCTGCTCACCGATAATTTTAATCGAGTTCTTGTTCGCACCGACCGTACCGTCGGCGCCCAATCCATAAAACATCGCAGCGTAAGCACCAGTCTGGACATCAAACGACTCGTCAACTTCCAGGCTCGTGTGGGTTACATCATCGATGATACCAACGGTGAAACCGTTCTTGGGCTTGTCCGCGTCCAGATTGTCGAATACAGCCTTTACCATCGCCGGCGTAAAATCCTTCGAACTAAGCCCATACCTGCCACCTACAATAACCGGATACTTATCGAACGGCACAATTCCGGCTGTCATAGCTTCGCCGATTGCCGTTCGAACATCCATATACAACGGCTCACCCAACGACCCCGGCTCCTTCGTTCTGTCAAGTGTGGCTATTTTCTTAACCGTCTTCGGCAGGACCTCAATAAGATGCTTTGTGCTGAAAGGCCTGAATAATCTGACCTTAACCACGCCAACCTTTTCACCCTTCGCCGTCAAATAATCAACGGTTTCATGGGCCGTATCAGCACCTGTGCACATAATAACGATGACCTTTTCAGCGTCCGGTGCCCCAACGTAATCAAACAAATGATAGCTGCGCCTCACTACCTTTTCAAACTTGCGCATCGTCTCATCGACGATATCCGGTGCGGCAAGATAAAACTTGTTGACCGTCTCTCTGCCCTGGAAGTAAACATCCGGATTCTGAGCCGTCCCGCTTATCATGGGCCTGTCGGGAGTCAGGGCACGTGCCCTGTGAGCGGCGACAAGTTCATCGTCTATCATCTCACGTATATCATCAAACGTAAGCTCTTCGACCTTTTGTATCTCATGGCTGGTCCGGAACCCATCGAAGAAGTGCAA
>QNBT01000152.1 GCA_003644205.1 Planctomycetota bacterium
ACCCACACACTTACCGGCCAACCTAACTCGGAACGGGCTTCCTTACGCTGTTCAACCGCCACTGTCTCCATAGTTCCATTCTCCGTTAATTTAGTGAATCTTATAGCCATGGTAACAGTATCGGCAATGTTAAGCTGGATAATTTAGCTTGAATGGGCAATATCGGGCCTTTTTTTAAAAAAACTTCCCAGAGGGGCCATGCTGCCCATATTAACACATATTATAGGGCAAACAATCGAAAATTTCGAACAAATGTCAATGTGGGCGATTTTAAGACAAATCCAAAAATAGCGTAAGCGCGGGGGTAAATAACAGAGGCGCGGCGTAAATAACAGAAGCGCGGCGACGCAAGCCGCCCTATGGGGTACCGGAAATTATTTAGCCCCGGCACCCGTGGCCGGGGTTTTATTGCCAAAAAAATCGAACAAAAAATCCACCTACAAAACGCAGATGCACCCCCACCGGACAAAGGCCATGGAAATTTCGTGTCAATCTCAACAACCGGCTTTATAATAACACATTATGGAAAAGGCTGTTTTCAGGATAATAGACGCCAATTTTAATCGGGCACGCGAGGCTGCCCGGCTGATGGAGGAGTACTGCAGGTTCGCCCTGAATTCCAGCGAACTGGCCGCAAGGGCCAAGAAACTTCGCCACAGGCTCTGCGATGCTGTCAAAAATCTTAACGCGGACAAGCTTATCGCCGGACGGAACACACAAACCGACGTAGGCCGCGGCATGACGGTACAGGGCCAGTTGGACCGAAAGAATTTGCGCGACTGTTTCACCGCGGCGGCCAAACGACTCACCGAAGCCCTGCGCGTCCTCGCAGAGACAACGAAAACTCTACAAAACGAAGTTGCGCAAGTCTTTGAACAACTTCGGTTTGACGCCTATAGCCTTGAAAAAGACACCCTTATTCAAAGCAGTGCCGCTGAAAAGTTTAGCTCCGTAAGGCTTTACGTGATTATTAACGCTGCCGCCCACCAAAGTGATTCGCAAATTCTCGATTTGGCCGCCGCCTGCATTGCCGGGGGAACCGACTGCATTCAGCTTCGGGCCAACTCGTCACGATGCGACGCAGCGGAAGGTATCAGCGACAGGCGCACCTTTGAACTGGCCGGCAAAATAGTAAAGCTCTGCGAAGAGACGGGCGTGGTAAGCATCATAAATGACAGGGTCGATATCGCCGTTTCTGTCGGCGCAGACGGAGTACATCTCGGCCGGGACGATTTGGGGCTCGATGAGGCACGAAGGATGCAACTTACGCCGATGATTTTCGGCCTCAGCACGCATTCGGCCGACGAGCTAAAGGCCGCAATAGCCCAAAGGCCCGATTACGTTAGCCTCGGCCCGGTGTTCGCCAGCGGCACAAAACCCGACCTCGCACCGGCTGGACTTCAATACCTTACCGAGGCGACGCAAATGTTGCGCGATACAGATATTGGGCATGTGGCAATCGGTGGCATAACGGTTGACAATATTGACCGAGTACTCAAGGCCGGGGCGAAAAATGTTGCTGTTTGCTCCGCCGTCTCGCAAGCTGAAGACCCTGAACAGATGGGCCGCAAGCTGAAGAGTATGATGTGAAAAAATATGGACCTCGGTGAAAAATATAATTTGCTGAAACAATTTGTTGAGCAATTCGGTAAGGTGCTGGTTGCTTACTCCGGAGGGGTGGATAGTACTTTCCTGCTGAAGGTTTGCGCCGATACATTAGGTGCACAGAATGTCCTGCCATGTATCGGCGTAAGTCCCTCACTTGCCTCGCACCAGCATAACCAAGCTATTGAGATGGCCAAAACGTTCGGGACAAATATTCGCGAGATTCCGTTGGATGAACTCAACGACGTCGCCTACTCAGCCAACAAGGCCGACAGGTGTTTTCATTGCAAATCGCATCTGTATGGTCTCCTCAACAAAATCGCCGAAGAAGAGGGAATTGCCGCGGTACTGTGCGGTTGTAACTTCGACGACAAGGACGACTTCCGGCCTGGCAACCGCGCCGCCGAAGTCTTCGGCGTACACTCGCCTTTGATGGAAGCCGAACTTACCAAGGATGACATCCGCGAGCTTAGCAGGCAGTTGAATTTGGCAACCGCCGATGTCCCTCCTTCACCATGTCTTGCATCAAGGGTAAGCTATGGCCTCGAGATTACGGAACAAAGGTTAAAACAGGTCGAAGGCGCCGAGGATTACTTGCGCTCATTAGGTTTTGTCGAGTTCCGCGTCCGGCATCACGGCGACATCGCCCGCATCGAAGTCCGGCCCGAGCAAATCGAAAAAATCATGTCACATCAGACACGCACAAAAATAATCGAAAAGCTAAAGGACATAGGCTTCAAGTACGTAACGGTTGACCTGCAGGGCTTCCGCACCGGCTCACTCAACGAGGCCCTGACAGAAGATGAGAAACAGGAAAACCTTTAATCAAGTTGCCCCTGTGCTTTTGCGTGTTTTGCCAAAGCTGCGGCGCCGATGATGCCGGCGTCTTCGCCCAACGTGGCAAAACATATTTCAACCGTCTCTTTCTTGAGGGTCCATATATGCTCGCCGAAATAATATTTTATCCTATTCAGCAGCACATCGCCCGCCGCAATCATACCGCCGGCAAAGACAATCCTGCTCGGCTCGGTTGTATGAAGCATATTTATACAGACCAGCGCAAGGGCCTTGGCCGTCTCATCGGTTATCTTTTTCGCCAATTCGTCCCCTTGCCCAAGGTGCTCGTAAACATCCTTACACGTTATCCGGCCATCTTCCTGCAATATCTCCTTCAGGCTCGATTCTGAACCTGCCTCGATAGCCTCAGTTGCCCTTTGAGCCGTCCAATTAGCTGATGCATAAGCCTCGACGCACCCGCGCTGGCCACAGTTACATCTTCTGCCGTCGGGATAGATTATTAGATGCCCAAGCTCGGTCGCGTTATCACCACAGCCGGTAAGCAGCTCGCCGTGATTGACAATAGCCCCACCTATGCCGGTGCCTAACGTGAAAAAGACCATGTCCTCAACCTCTTTGCCCGCCCCGGCCACAAACTCACCCCAGCACGCAACATTGGCATCATTATCCATCACGACCGGTTTTCCAAGCCTTTCAGCCAGCATCCGGACAATCGGAACATCCTTGAACTTCGGCATGTTGGTTGCCGATATGATGACACCTTCTGAGTACTTTGCAGGGCCGGGCACACCCAAACCCACCGCACAAACATCCTCCATCGAAAAACCTGCCTCAGTGATAAGTGTCTTGGCCGCGGCGGTAATATTGTCTATAACAATATCAGGGCCCATCTCGGCATTAGTCGTTATGGACGTCTTCGAAATGAGTTTCAGCTCGCTGTCAAAGCAGCCTATCTTGACATTTGTCCCCCCGACGTCGATACCTATAAAATATTCAGACATGATTTTTAATCCTCATAACCGTTCGGATGCTCGTTGTGCCATTTCCAGGCGCCGGAGACTATATCTTCTAATTTAGGAATATCCGGCTCCCAGCCAAGCTCGGCATGTGCCTTTGATGTACCGGCAGTCAGTGCCGGCGGGTCGCCACCCCGGCGGTCAGCTTCAAAAACCGCAAAATCCTTTCCCGAAACCTTTTTCACTGTTTCGATTACTTCACGGACAGAATAGCCCTTACCATTGCCCAGATTGTAAATAAGCTCAGCCCGGTCGTCGAGTTTGGCCGATGCAAGCAGATGCGCCCTGCAAAGGTCGTCGATGTGGATGTAGTCCCGTATGCACGTTCCGTCCGGCGTGGGATAATCGGTACCGTAAATTTTAACCCCGCTGCCTTTGCCCATTGCCGCCTGAATCGTAAGCGGTATCAGGTGCGATTCCGGCCGATGGTCCTCACCTAAAGTACCGTCCGCACCGGCCCCGCAGGCGTTGAAGTATCTAAGAGTGGCATATCTGAGCTTGCCCGCGGCGCTTTGAAAATGACACATCCTTTCGACATCCAGCTTGGTCTGGCCGTAAGGATTTATCGGCCTGGTGGGCGTATCCTCGGCGATTGGAATTTTTTCCGGTATGCCGTAAACCGCCGCGGAACTGCTGAATACGAATTTGGCCACACCGACCTCCTCCATCGCACTGAGCAGGTTACAGGTATTGCAAACATTGTTGCGGTAATATTTCAGCGGCAATTCGACCGATTCGCCCGCTTCAATAAATGCAGCGAAGTGCATGACCACTTCAATTTTATATTTCTTCAGAGTTTTGACAAGGATGTCATAATCAGCCAGGTCGCCTCGGACAAACTCGCACTTTTGCACCGCGGCTTTATGGCCCCTGGACAGATTGTCGAATACGATTGCCTCATGGCCGGCGCGGACCAACATCGCCGTCATGTTGCTTCCTATGTATCCTGCGCCGCCCGCAACTAAGACCCTCATATTATCGCGGCCCTTCAAGCTCTGTAAATTTCTTTTCTATCAATACCAGAATCTTTCTTTCCAGGGCCGGGTCAGGCCCAAGGTCAAGCCACGCCATACCCTCCTGTTGCTCGGGATTCAACGTCAACCTCTGTTGCGTTTGGTCGCTGTCGGTAAACATACCGGCCAGCCAGCTCATGCCGGTAATTTCTCGTTCGGGCAGTGAAAGCCTCTCAATTTCAACCTGGCATGTTGTGCACACCACGCCGCTCTCTTCGGATATATTCAACTGGGCCGTCCGTCTGATACTGTGCAGATTTGCCTCGGCCCAGGCATCTGGAGCCGCATTGTCGCTGCGCCAAAACTCAAAGACTTGACCTGCCCTCAGAGGTTTCGTCCTTACAAAGCCGGCTTCGACGTCGTATTTTTCGATAACGAAATTCATCCTGGTCAGGACATCCTCAGTGATTTCCATTATCCGGCTCTTATCGGTGCTCCGCAGACAAACAGGCTCACTCGGCGTGATTTGCTGTTCGCTGCTGCAACCGACAAGCAAAAGCAGCCCCATCGCTATTGAGAAATATCGTCCTTTGTCTTTTTTCATGTCTTGAGCGCACCTTTTTGGGATAATTAGTTTCCGCAGATTATATCTATATTGGCCAACAACCTCAAGAGCCAAAATCGCTTTTTTCTGCCTGGCGGGTCATTTAAAGATATTCGCCATAAGGAGCCGATATTGACAAAGGCGACCCAATCTGATAAATGTTCCATATAATAGTGATATGGCTTTGGCAAAAGAACTTTCATGGCCTCAACACAATTGCAAACATTGCAGGACAAATTACTCGCCGAGGCCCTATGTAAAACTATACGCGAGTTCCTTGATTACCTCACCGTCGAGGCCGGCCTTGCGGAAAACACCCGCTTAGCTTACGGCCGGGACCTCATCAATTTTGCCGAATACTGCGCCGGACAAAATGTAAAAGAAATCAAGCAGATCGAGCCGGGGTTGATATATAATTACTTGAGGAAGCTCAGTAAAGAAAGAAAAGCTGAGACATCAATCAGTCGCGCCTTGGTGGCTGTGAAGATGCTTCTCAGATTCGGCGTTCTGACCGGCCTAATTTGCGAAGATTTCACATCTATCATTGAAGGACCGAAATGTTGGCAGAAACTGCCCGTTGTCTGTAGCAAAGAAAAAGTGGTCGATTTACTCGAAACACCGACTGCCGATGACCCATTCTACCTCCGGGACAAAGCCGTCCTCGAGATGCTCTACGCAACCGGAATGCGGGCCAGCGAGGTGGCAAATCTTAAAATCTCCGACCTGAACTTTTCCATCGGCTATCTGCGCTGCCTGGGCAAAGGCAAAAGGGAGCGCATCATCCCTCTCGGTAAAACGGCCATCGAGGTAACCAAACTTTATTTGCAGGACCTTCGCCCCGCCCTCGCCAAATCCGCCGGCAAGGACTTTCTTTTCCTTTCACGCACCGGCCGAGGCATGACCAGGGTCGATATCTGGCGCGTAGTCAAAAAATA
>QNBT01000153.1 GCA_003644205.1 Planctomycetota bacterium
AAAACCACAGAGGGCAAGCCCGATTGGTGGGCTGTTGGAGAGCGTCTTGGCGAAGCTGCGCTTGGTGGCGCTGTCGCTGGAGGGATTCTCGGCGCTGGCGGCGCGGTAACCTTAGCGAGTCCCGATCTTGCTGGTCCATCAGCACAAAGAGTTGAAGCGGTGGCAGAACAAGTTTGGGCTGATGATCGCTTGACAGACATTGAAAAAGGGCGAACCTTAACTGAGCTAAAGGAACTATTGCCCGAAGACTATCAAGTGCGGCTCGCTGAAACTGCTGAAGCTGGCTCGATTTTCAATGTTCCTGAATCAACTCAAAGAAAACTGGACGCCCTCAATCGATTTGAGAGCAACCTTATAGAATACGAAACCCAACGAGCAAAATTAGAAAAAGAAACCAAGAAAAGACGGGGCAGCAGATTTGCCAAATTTAAAGAGTCATTGTTCCGATCAAAGGAAAAAGGCATAGATGCCGACGAGGCGATGGCTAGAGCGTCAAGCGCAATGAAGGGCTTTACCCGACAAATCTTCCCAGAATTTGAACAGACGTTCCCGCAACATGAAATGAAGATGCTCCAGCAGTCTGTGGTTGAAGCTACACTTAATGATCGGTTGCCGCCTGCGCAATCTATGAAGATCAGTAACGTCTTTAATGCCTTAGTGAATAATGTCGTCCCAAGTCGCAGTGAGTTGCAGGCGTTTGATAATTTTTTTGGAACGCACATTGTTGAAGCTGCAAGAAACGTGCCGCAGACGAAACTACAAAAAGTGTGGCGTGTTCTGCGGGGTCTTAGCCAGACGTATAAATCTATTAAGGCGTCTTGCGAGCATTCTTACGCACTGGTTCAAGGGTTTCCATTTGCCTTGGCTTACCCGGTGCGATGGACAAAGGCAGTGGCGCGTTCTCATCGGGCGATGTTAAGTGGGGATTATATTCGACTCCGACAGATTCAACGGCGAATGAATCCTCATTATCACCATGTTATGGCCGCATCAAACGGCAAATATTTTTCTGAAGCGGGCACGACGCATTCTGAAGAAGAATTTGCCAATAGTTACGTACACAAAATTCCTATTTTTAAGTATCTTGCAAAAGCAAGTGAGCGGGCGCACGTTGAAGGTTTGAACGGAATGCGCGATTTGGTCTTTGACGTTCTCGACAATTTGGGCAGCGAAACACCTTTTGTGAAAAAGCAGGAACTTGTTCACCATCTGTCAAATCTAACTGGTCGGGGGTATGGCGATCCCAAGGGGTATTTTGAAAAACACATGGACGTTTGGAGCGACGCATTGTGGACTCCGAGAATGCTACGCGCAGACATCGCCGCACCATTTGATGTGTTTACAAAGCCGCATATTCGTAAGATCGCCGCATACAATCTAGTTAAGAGTGCGGCGATGTTGGCGGCTTTAACTGCCTTGATTGGTGGGATTCCAGGAGTTGACGTGGACGACGACCCAAGGTCTTCAACATTTGGACGGGGCAAAGTTGGAAATCGGTTTTTTAATATGTGGCCCAGAGCGGCGAAATATGTCCGTGTAGTGGCGCAAATTGCCTCGCAAGAAAAAACCAACATAAGAACCGGAGAACCTTTTTACAAAGAGTGGGAAGAGACATTAGCGCAGTTCCTTCGCGGCAAGCTCAACCCTACATTAGGCGTCGGTGTTGATCTTCTTACTGGGAAAACCTTTGAAGGTAAACCGATATATCCCGAATTAGATTCTTTATCAGAATATGCCCTTCGCCAAGCGAGCCCATTGTTCATCAAAGACATATATGAGGCCGTCAAATTTCAGGGCATGGGCCACCCAATGCCGCTCTTAGCACTTGGAGGATACCTAGGCGCGGACATGCTTACTCTGGAAAACAACGCAACGGCAATGGCCGACAAGATAAAAAGCAAATATGCCCACGAATACTTTGGCAAAGAGTGGTGGGAACTTGGTAAAGAAGCCCAGGCAGAAATCTATAATCGCGAGCCGTTGATCGAACAATATGAAGCAGACGCCAGACGAGAGCGCACAGATTATACATGGTGGGGCAAGATCAAACAGCGCGAACATGATATGGGCGAAAAAGTCGTCAAAAAATTACCAAGTTCGTTGCAGCGAATGTATGAAGAATCGGGGGCGGCCATTGTTCCATTAGAGCAAGGGCTTGGTTACAATGGCAGATACTGGAGGATGAATCTTCGTCGATACGAAGAATATCAACGAAAATCTACGGAGTACTTAAAGAAAGGCTTGAGTGTCCTAAGGGCGCAAGTTCCTGATTTTAAGAGTTATCCTGCGGCGGCACAACAGCAAATGTTGGAAGACCTGGCCAAAGACGCGCTAAAGGCGGCACGAGTGGAGATCGTTGACAAAATTACCAAAGACGACATGGAGTCCTACGAGAGAACGAAAGATGAGCGAGCAACAGCTGAGTGACCACGATCTTCTAATAAGAATTAACGTTAAATTAGACGAACTAAAACTTGATTTTGAAAACCATTTAACAGATCATAAAAAATACATGGTCATGGCGTGGAGCACGACAACAGGTTTAATTGTAACACTAAGTGTCCTTTTGCTTAAATTGCTGTAGATACTCTGCCGCTTTTTGCAACAAACGGGGATCGTCTTGAAAATGCCCCAACCCAATATTGCATTTTGTGCACAGTAACTTTCGCACTTGTTGTGTTTTGTGGTCGTGGTCAACCATGAGGGGGCACTTAGTGTTTTCTTGGTTCTTCGTTCCACATATTGCGCACCGCCCGTCTTGTTCTAAAAACATGTTGCAGTAATCGGCTAATGATATGCCATAGTTGCGTTTCAACGACAGGTCTTTGACCTGCGCATATCGGCGAACCGCATGTTTGTCGCGATACGCTTTGTGACACGCCTTGCATTCTGATCGTGGGCGCGGTTTTTTCTTACTAACTAAATAGAAATCTTCGACAGATTTTTCTTTTCCGCACACTGAACAAATCTTCGTTTGCATTATTCCTCCGTTTATGGCGTGGGCTACAACGTTGGGTCTGTTGGGGGCGCTGATTTTGGCGCTGGTGAAGGCGGGATAAGTTCAAAATCTGGATCGGCGCATCCTATTAAATCGTAGCATTGTCGCCATTCATCTTTGAACATATCTAACCACACGTCCCATTTGACCTTGGCCCATTCCGATAACGCCCCAGCTGTTCGTCTAAAGTTGTCGAACACGCATTCATATAGAAAAACTGTTGCGATACCGTTTATACGAATTATGGAAACCTTCGATGTTTTCTCACAAACTGTGTCGATGGTTATTTCATAATGTTCATCGCATTCTAATTTCCCATTTATCAGCTTTTCAACTATGTCTCGAAAGGATCGAACATACTGTTCAAATGATTCGCCACTAATCGTGGTCCAAATTGATTCACTCATTCTTTAACTCCTAATTTCCAATTGTCATTTCTTTGGGGTGCCAATTTTGAGACTGGTAAAGGTGGGGGTAGCTTGAGGCCCCAGCACCAAGGACCGCATTCTTTCTTTAATTTTAGCAGCCTGTTTACTATTCCAAACACGCTTGGCAGTAAAGTAATTTTTCCAACAGCTGTTGTGACGAAATTTCCAACAGAGCCAAAGACGGGTTGTATAATTCCACAGCAACGCTTTCCAGTAAATCTTCATTATCAGCCTTTCATATTTTTAATCGCTGAAATTGCTTCAACATTGACGCGCACTATATCACTGGGCACACAGCCACACTCTTTTGCAGTTTCTTCAGCCATTTCTTTAAGACCAAATAACTGGGCATCGTTCAAATGTCGAACACGGCCCTGTTGTGCTGAATAATAGCCGCCGAGATATTTGATTACGAACGCATTCATCCCCCGACTCCCAGCTTTGCCCGCAATTTGAGCGTTCTCTGAAAACGCTGTTCAGCCTTTTTGCCAGCCGCCTTTTTCAAATTGTAACGTTCCAACATTGCCGCTTTGTCAGGTTTGTTGGAGCGCTTGATTTCTTGTGGCCCACAAATGTAACCAGCATCATTACACAGCATTATGCAGCGGCTCGCATCAAATATGTCAACGGCTACAGCGAAATGTAGGTCGTGGATTTGTCCTGACGAGCTTTCAAACTTAACAGCTGTATCGGGTGGGCAATCTTGTAACATAGCGACAAGTTCACTGACAGTCATTTTTGGCCCCCGATTCTGTTCCAGTTTCTTCAACAATCTCAGCCAGTCGTTGGTTTGTTAGTTCAACTTGCGATTCCCTAATGTCAATCCCAATATATTTTCTGCCCAATTTCTTTGCAACAGCGCAAGTCGTACCCGACCCTGAAAAAGGGTCAAGCACAATTCCACCAGGTGGGCAAAAGCTCTTGACAAAAAATTCGGCCAATTTTTCTGAAAATGGAGCTTCATTTTTATGACACAACCGCGACCCCATTACACCACCACCCGCATTGCAACGTATAATATTCCCCGGATTTACTTTCTTTGGTGGCCGATATCCTTGATTGAGTAGCTTACCATCTTTGCCTCTTGGTTTTATGGTTCGAGAGATTCGTTTCCCGTCTTTCGTTCGATGGCTCATTTTACCGCCAACCGGCCATTTAGGATCGTGCCCACAAGCAACATTATCACTCCAAGGTAACCTACCTGGTTGTGAAACGCATACGACCCATTCATAGTCAGATCGCAGCCAATCCGGGCCACCAGAACCAGGAATTCCGATGCGAGAATAAACCGGGGGGTTGCGGACGTTGAACCCCGCTCGATGAAGATCGGCAACCAATAGTGCCGGAGTACACGACCATTTATATTTACGTGTTCGACCTTGCATCACAAACGCCACCAATCCCTTACATCGAGGTACACAAGCTCGATAAACTTCAACCATCCAATCTACCCACTCTTGATCTTTGAGATTGAAGTTTATGTCATAAGTACGGGCATCTTCATAAGGGGGCGAGCCGAACACCAAATTGACAGATCGTGGTGGCAATGTTGGCAGCACCTTCAGACAATCACCCTGAATAACTTTGCTCTTCATTTTTCCACCTTACCTTCCTGCCGCTCTTCACACAGTTTATAAACGATAGACGTTGTGCCTGATTTGGCTCGATTTACGAGTCGCACTGTTCCTAAACCTTCATTTACATAGGCCCACAAATGCTTGCTTACAGAAACCTGGCCCCAGACAGTAACTCGTCCATGCTTGGCGACAATAACCGTCGCTACACAACCCTCCACATTCTTGATGATTAGTTGCTCTACACGCCCGATAGACGTTTCCCCTGATTCAATTCTTGTGCACGATGAGCACATAAACAACAAACCAAGAACTGCTGTGGTCTTAATTATCCTGGTCACGATTCTCTCCCCCTGTTTTGCTCGCATCTTTTACGTCTGGGTTAATGAGAACGTAATAAACACGATATTGTGCAATTGCATATTTTTCATCGTTCTCAAACATGCCGTGACAGTTAGCTGTACGCGCCCTTGCCACAGAATCAAAGTCAACTTCGTTATGGTAACCACGGCTGTATGAACCGACGGCTTTTTTCGTTTCACGATCTATAATACGAAAGACGTTTTTAGGTTTCGGTTGTACAGAATCCATTGTCTTCTCCCTCATTATATAGATCGGTAGGCGTTTTCTTGTAACCCACGCTCCAATCTTCTATAAGCACATTTTTCACGTTGGTTATTCGGATAAAATCACACGGCTCAATTTTGTGAAGCGACCGGGCCAACATGCGCAGGCTTTTCATCCCACATTCTGTACAAGTGCCAAAAACGTGCATCTCTTGATTGGGGTCTATTTTTAAGGCCCATGTTAATACGAACAAATCATTCATCTTTT
>QNBT01000154.1 GCA_003644205.1 Planctomycetota bacterium
ATAACGCTGCATACGGCAATTGAGTCAATCGCGCCCGAAGCGGCAAGCACCTCTGGCAGGATTCTCCGAGGCGAAGAACTTATTGCCGAGATAAGCCTGATGTTCAGTCATATCGACAAGAATCTTGCAGGGAAGCAATTTCCCGAAGAAAATTTCGTCTTTACGGACATGTTCAAGTCGCTTTTGACGGGGCTGACTTGATGAACGGGCGTCGTGTTGTCATAACCGGCCTTGGCGCGATAAGCCCGTTAGGGATGACCGCCCAGGACCTGTGGGCAGGTCTTATCAGCGCCGGATGCGGCATCGATACAATCAAGGCGTTCGACCCGGCTGGTTTCAACTGCAAGTTAGCCGGCGAGGCACCGGAGTTTAAGGTCCAAAAGTACCTGCCCAAAAGCTACCGCAAAGCTGCTAAACTGATGTGCAGGGATATCGAGCTTTCTGTCGTCGCAGCGGACGAAGCTGTCCGGGATAGTGGGTTTATCACCGGCGCAATAGATGCGGAGAACATCAACATTGACCCTGCGCGGACGGCGATAAATATCGGGGCCGGTGTTATCTCCTGCGACCTTGTGGAGCTGGCTCCTGCGGTGGCCAGGAGTATTACAGACGGCGTTTTCGATATTCGAAAGTGGGGCACAGACGGCCTTGAGAATCTGACGCCTATATGGCTTTTGAAGTACCTGCCTAATATGCTGGCCTGCCACGTAGGAATCATTCACGACATCCAGGGCCCGAGCAACAGTATTACATGTGGAGAAGCGAGCGGGCATCTTGCGATCAGCGAAGCGGCTGAGGTGATTGGGCGGGGTGATGCCGATGCGGCGCTAGCCGGCGGCTGTGAGGCAAAGGTCAACCCCATCGTTATGCTCAGGCAGTGCCTGTTGAAACGGGCGACAAGTGAGAATAACGATAATCCCGAAACTGCGTGCCGGCCTTTCGATGCGGACGCCAAAGGATGCGTTTTCGGCGAAGGGGCGGGCATGGTTGTGCTCGAAGATTTTGATAACGCAGTCGGGCGTGGCGCTAAGATTTATGCCGAGGTGGCGGGTGTCGGCTCAAGCAACAACATAAATCCTGCGTATGAGCATCAGGAACCGGATGGTAAGGGTATTCAAATTGCGATAGAGACGGCCCTGGCTGATGCCGGGATTTCGCCGCAGGATTTGGATTTGATTATACCGCACGGGACGGGGATTTTGGCTGACGACTTAGCTGAGGCGACGGCCATTCAAAATATATTAGGTTCCGCAACAGAGAATACTGTGGTCTGGCCGACAAAAAGCATGCTCAGTAATACCGGTGCCGCAAGCGGTGCGCTGGATTTGATAGCAGCGGCCAGGGCTATTGACGAAGGCAAAATAGGTGCTGCAAAGAACTGTGATAACAAAGCACCGGGTTGCAGACTCAATATCGCAAAACAAATACTTCAAAAGAATATCCGCTATGCGCTATGCTGCAGCTATACGTTCGGCGGACAGACCGCGGCTGTGATTTTGAAAAAAGTGAATGGTAAGACATAGATGACAAATCGAGTTGTAATAACCGGAATGGGAATCGTTTGCCCCGTGGGCAATGACGTTGGAAGCACGTGGCGGGCGCTGCTCGCCGGCGCCAGTGGCATGGCCGGGACTACTATCTTTGACGCAACAACTTTTCCATCAACATTTGGCGCCGAGGTCAAGGATTATGACTTTACGATGTTCACAGAGAATCCACAGCTTCACGCTTGCGCCAACCGGGGCACGCGCTTTGCCATAGGTGCAACCGCCCAGGCTTGCAGACAGGCGGGCATCGAAATAGAAACCGACAAACCCGGCGACGGCATAGACCGCAGGCGAATGGGAATATACTTAGGTGCCGGTGAAGGCTCGGTTGATAACGACAACTTCTTCGGCGCGATTGCAAGTGCCTGGGATGACGAGAATCATCAAATGGACTGGTCGGCGTGGGCGCGGGTTGCGTTCGGCAAAATGGGCCCGATGGTCGAACTCGAACAGGAGCCGAACATGCCCGCCAGCCACCTGGCGGTCTTTACCGGTGCGCGGGGAATAACGAGGAGTTGTCTTACTGCATGTGCGGCGAGTACACAGGCGGTTGGCGAGGCGACGATGCTGGTTCGCCGCGGAAAAGCTGATATAATGATAGCAGGCGGTGCACACTCGATGATTCACCCGTTGGGCGTTTCCGGGTTTAACCGCCTCACGGCTCTATCTACAAGGAACGACAGCCCGCGGACCGCGTCAAGGCCGTTTTCAGCAAGCAGAGATGGTTTTGTTCTCGGCGAAGGAGCGGCGATAGTGATTTTGGAATCGTTGGATTCAGCTAAGAAGCGAGGCGTTGAGATTTTAGCGGAATTGCTCGGTTTCGGCAGCAGCAGCGATGCGTTCAGGGTAACGGACATGCACGAAGAGGCAAGAGGCGCGGTGCAGGCGATGGAGGCCGCTTTGGCCGATGCGAACATAAGCTATAAGGATATTGACTACATCAGCACGCACGGCACGGCTACCTCCGAGAACGACTCGATAGAGACTTTGGCGATCAAAAAAGTGTTTAAGGAGCGGGCTAAGAATGTCCCGGCGAGCAGTCCCAAGAGCATGTTCGGGCACTTGATTGGAGCGGCCGGGTGCGCGGAACTGATAACGTGCGTGCTGGCAATAAGGGATAATGTGCTGCCGCCTACGATAAATTTGACCGACCCGGACCCACAGCTGGATTTGGATTATGTGCCGAACAAGGCCCGAAAGGCAAAGGTCGATACCGCGATGAGCGAGTCGTTCGGGTTCGGCGGGCAAAATAATGTGCTTATCGTTAGAAGATACCGGGAATAATTATGATTGATATTAAGCTGATTCGCCAGGACCCGCAAAGGTACAAAGACGCCGCCAAGGCCAAGGGCTTCGACATTGATATCGATAAGTTGCTCAATGTTGACTCCGAACTTCGCAAGAATAAGAACCGGTTGCAGGAAATAGCAACTGAAAAGAATAAAATTGGTAAATCTATTCCGAAATTGGCCGGCCGCCAGAAGCAATCGGCACTTACCGAACTTGGCGAACTGAAAAAGGAAGAAAGCTCGCTTAACGAGCGGATAAAGGCACTTGAGCCGGACTTCGACCAAATTATGCAGCAGGTGGCCCAGCCGGCGGCGGACGATGTGCCGTTTGGTGAAGATGATACGCAAAATATCGAGCTGAGAAAGTGGGGCAATATTCGCAAATTTGACTTTGAGCCGAAGGACCACGTCCAGTTAGGGCTTGACTTAGACATAATAGACATCGAGCGGGGCGTGAAATTAGCCGGGACGAGAAACTATTTTCTAAAGGGCGATGGCGCGCTTCTGCACTGGGCGGTTTTGCGTTTCGCTATGGACAGTATAATCACAAAGGGGTACGTTCCGCTCGCCGTGCCGATGCTCATGCGCGATGAAGTCATGATGGGCACGGGCTTTTTCCCCGGCTCAGAAGACCAGACGTATCGAATCCAAAAAGATAGTCTGAACCTTGCAGGCACAGCCGAGGTGCCGCTGACCGCCTATCATAAAGGCGAGTTATTAAAGGAAGATGAACTTCCGTTAAAATATGTCGCGCTGAGTACGTGTTTTCGGCGAGAGGCGGGAGCGGCCGGCAAGGATACGCACGGCCTGTATCGAATACATCAGTTCGACAAGGTCGAGCAGGTAATCATCGGCGAAAACGACGAGGAAAAAAGCAAACAGTATCACACAGAGATATTGGCCAACGCCGAGGAGGTCATGCAGGCACTTGAGCTTCCTTACCGTGTGGTGAATGTCTGCACGGGCGACTTAGGCAGAGGGCAGGTCCAAAAATACGATATTGAGGCATGGATGCCCTCGCGCAACAGCTACGGCGAGACGCATTCAGCCAGCCGATTTTACGAATTTCAGGCACGCAGGATGAACCTGCGATACAAGACCACTCAAAAGAAGAACGTCTTTTGCCACACACTCAATAACACAGTAATCGCCTCACCAAGAATTCTGATACCGATTCTCGAACTAAATCAAAACCCCGACGGCTCGGTAAAAATCCCAAAGCCATTACAGCTATACATGAACGGGCGAAAAGTGATCAGGGATTAGTCTTGGACCCAATCCGGCGACAGTTAAGATTGCTCGATGCTCAGCTTGCCGAGAGGGGGGCCTTAGCCGAACAAATCTTTAGCCGCTCACCGCTGGCGCTCTTAGCCGTTGGCTTTATTGCAGGCATTGTCATACAAAATTTCCTTAATCCGGCTATCGGCTGGCTGCTGGTAATCCTTGGGTTGTGCACAATCACCATTGCAGTATTTTTGTTTCTTCAAAACCATCCTTCCGGGCTTTATGTTATCGCCTGCTCAGCCGGTGTGGCGTTTGTATGTCTTGGTGCGATACGGCTGACGTACTTTAATCAGCCGGCGGCAAATGATATTCGCAATTTAGTGGGCGCAGAAAGGACCCTCGCAACAATCAGGGGCCATGTGATAACCGAGCCGCGGCTTGAGGACAGGGACAGTTGGAAGTTCGGCAGGTTTTTGTGGTCCGAGCCGGCCACGAGCTTCTATCTGAAGCTGAAAGAGGCCGAGACCAAAACCGGCTGGGTGCGGATTACAGGCACCGTCCGCGTACAGGTGGCCCAGCCTGCGACGGACATTAAGGTTGGTGATTATATTCAGGCTTACTGCTGGCTGGACGGATTCGGCGAGCCTCTCAATCCGGGGCAGTTTAACCTGAAAAAATATCTCGTGCAAAGAGGTGTTTTTATAGGGGCTTCGGTCAAGTCGCGCGCCGGTATCGAGCTTTTGGCCCGAGGCGGTCTGACACTTTTGGCACGTGTCAAAAACAGGCTGAGAACCGTCGCCGCAGAAGCACTTTTCGGCGAGATGTCGCCGGATGACGAAAGCAACGCCATGTTAGCTGCATTGCTTTTGGGCCAAAGGGGTGGGCTTGGCCCTGCTGTTTTCGATGCGTTCTGCGAAACCGGTCTTGCTCATTTTATCTGTCTTTCCGGGCTGCACATAGGGATATTGGCAGGGTTTGTATGGTGGGTGTGCCGGGTGGCCGGTCTGACAAAACGGCCGCGGGCGATAGTCTGCATTATCATAATAGCTTTGTACATCCTGATTGTTCCGCCCCGTGCGCCGACTTTACGGGCTGCGATTATATGCTGGTTCTTTTGCCTGTCGGTTTTAGTTCGGCGAAGGCCCAATGCGCTTAACACGCTTTCTTTGTCGGCGATAGTGCTGCTCGCCGTGCGCCCGATGGATATTTTCGGCGTGGGCTGGCAGCTATCATATACATCGGTTCTTGGGATAATATTGCTACAAAGGCGCATCAGCAACTGGCTGTTTGAAAGAACAATCGACAAAATTCATGCTCTTGAGCCGAAGGAAAACGAACGGCTGTTTGTCGCTTTCCGCAAAGGGATGCCGGGATGGGCTGTAGAGTTGTTTTCCGTAGGTGTTGCGGCGTGGCTTGGGGGCGCGGGGGTTCTTTTATACCACTTTGGTGCGATAACCCCGATGGCAAGTGTCTGGACGGTGTTGGTCTTTCTTTTGGTTTTTGCGATATTGGTTACGGGTTATTTGAAGATGCTCCTTGCGGCGCTGCTGCCAACGGCGGCGCTGGTATTAGGAATAGTGGCAACGAAATTAGCCAACTTGCTGATCCGGATTGTAAAGCTTATAGCCGGTTTGAACATATCGGGGGTACTTATAGGCAAGGTGTCGGTTTGGTTGATTGTCTTGTATTACTCGCTTCTGCTTCTTTGGCGTTTTGGGTATTTGCAAAGAC
>QNBT01000155.1 GCA_003644205.1 Planctomycetota bacterium
CGCGGGCTAAACGTATAACTCCTGGTGGATAATGAGCAACCACTGGCATTTATTACTTTGGTACTTTGGCCCATAGGCGATGGTGATTTGCCTTGGTCGAGCCTGGCTGTTCGTAATGGGTTAAAATCGACATTAAGACCACGAGGCAGACCCCAAAAATGTACCGGACACCTTAATTTTCCTGACAGTGAGAAATTATCAAGGAAACGTTTTATAACAGGCCGTATGCTTTTGCTAAGACCTTAATTGGGTGGATGACCTTTTTGCCGGTTAATTGCTCAATCTGCATCTTGCAGGCGGCACATTCGGTCATTACAAATTTTTTACCCGTAGCATTCAAGGCCTCGGCCATGTCCCTGGCAATATCGACCGACAGGTCGAAGTTTTTCTTTTGCATCCCGAAGGTTCCGGCCAGGCCGCAGCAGCCGGAGTTTATATCCGTTATTTTTGCCTCTGCAAGCTCGGTTAATAGTTCGGCACCTGCCCCCGCCAACCCAAGCGCAAACAGATGGCAGGGCGCGTGATAGGCAAACGGGCGCTTCTCGGCTGACATTGTCGTTCTTAACTTGCCTTGTTTGTGCAAGTCCTGAAGGTAGCTCATCAGTTCGTATGTGTTAGCTGGGATGAGTTTGGCGTCGGCCGAGTCGATTAAAAGCGGCAGGTCGCTGCGAAAACAAAGTGCGGCGCTCGGCTCCGAACACACAATGTTGTAGCCCGCTCGCACCGCTTCAGAAAGGTTCCTGACAATATAAGCTAAGTCCTTACGGGCGGTCTTGACATCACCATACACTATGGCCGGCAGCGGCGCAGGTAGCTGACTCGGTAATATAACATCGATGTTATTGTGCCTTAAGCACTTTATCACCGCAAAGCCCAACTCGTGGTCGTTGTAATTGGCGTAACTATCAACAAAGTATGCAACCTTATCTGTGGGGCTTGCTACCGGGCCGGTTTTGGCTAAGTATCTTCGGCCCTTCTTAACGAACGAACCTCTCTGAAACTTCGGCATCGTCCTGCGCATATCAAGGCCGGTGAATTTTTCCAGCAGCAACCTGAAAGATGGACGGCGCATTACGAAGTTGCTTATCGGCGCAAATGTACTGCCCAACGCGCTCAGATACCGATTCCGCGCCAGCGTCTTCTCCGTTCGTGTCAGCCCCTTTCGCTTGGCATACTCGGTCCGTGCTTCGATAATCAGCTTTGAAATGTCAACGCCGGAGGGACATTCGACCGAGCACATCTTGCAATTTATGCAAAGGCCCAAGATACTTTTGAATTCATCCGATTCGAAGTCCTCTCTTTTCAAAACACCCGTTATCCAGGCCCGCAGCAGATTCGCTTTCGCACGCGAACAGGCTAACTCGGCGCCCACCGCACGGAATACCGGACACATCCTCGTGCCGGCTTCGGAAGCCAGGCATACGCCGTCGCCGCTGCACTGCTCGATCTCGTACCGAAACTCGTTCGGGTCAAAGTTCAGGTTTGTCATCAGGCGCTCGGCAAAGATAACACCAGCGGCGCGAAGGTTCTTTGTCATAATGCCGGTGTCGTCATTGATTATCTTGCCCGGATTCATCAATCCGGCAGGGTCGAATATTTTTTTAATGCCTTTTAGCAGCTCATAAAACTCGCGCCCGTATTGTTTCTCTATAAACGCAGCCCGCAAAAGACCGTCGGCGTGCTCACCGCTGATTGTGCCGCCCAACGACCAGGCTAATTCAAAAACCTCGGCGGCGATACTGCACAGATTTTTAACACCGGTCGGGGTGCTCAGGTCCAGGTACGGACGAATGTGCAATTCTCCATCACCCGCGTGCCCGTAGTAAGCCATTGTGATACTATACCGGTCACCGATGCGCTCCAACCCTGTGATGTATTCGGCCAGATGATTGTTTGGAACCGATACATCCTCGATAATCGCCACAGGATGGCTCGGCCCCTTTTGTCTGTCCAAAAGCACAGCAGCGTCTTTCCTTGCCTTCCAGAGCCGCTGCTGCCCGGCAGGGTCGAAGATGTGCTTTCGACGAAAAGCTAATTGGCCGACATTCGAGGCGGTCTTGTTTATCTTTGCTGTTACCTCTTCATTGCTGGTGCCGGCATGCTCAACCAACAGAGATGCTGCACAGTCTCTCGGCAGAATGTCGTTATATTGATGCAATGCTTCTGCTGCCATGTCGATAAGTGTCTTGTCCATCAATTCGCAGGCCGATGCGCCGGTTTCTACAATAACAGACACGGCCTCGGCCATCTTCTCGAAAGAGTCAAATGCGAGCTGCAGAAGCGCCTTAGCCTTCGGCACATCGACCGTTCTAAGGGCTGCCTTCGTGAATATCCCCAAAGTTCCTTCCGAACCGGCAAGGAGCTTCGCCAAATCGACCTTTCCGTCGTGGCAGATACCTGCAATGTTATAACCGCACCGGTTACGTTTGGTCTGAGGCAGTGCCTTGGCGATTATCTCCTCTTTGCCGCCAAGCAACGCGAGACAATCTTTCGCAATGCGGGCAACCTTGTCATCAGTCGCACGGGCGGGGTCAACGTTGTTTGTAAATTCCGCGATGCCCCCATCCGCCAAAACCACCTCCACCCTCTCAACATATCCGGCGATGTAACCATATTGGAGAGAGTGAGCGCCTGTTGCGTTATTGGCAACGATGCCGCCGATGACCGCCCTGTTGCCGCTTGATGGGTCCGGGCCTATCTTTTTTCCGAATCTGGCAAGGTAGTCATTCAAATCATTTAACACCACCCCCGGCCCGCATACGACAACCTGGCCGTCACGCTCAACACCCGTTATCTGCTTCATGTAGCGGGAAGTGTTTATAACAATCCCGCTCGTAAGCGATTCTCCCGCCACGCCGCTGCCTGCACCGCGGGCGGCAACAGGAATATTATTCTCACGAGCGTATTTCACCGCTGCTATTACATCGTCGGTCCTGCGCGGCTCGACTACACAGGCGGGCAAAATCTGATAGATACTCGCATCCGTACTGAAGCTGATCCGGCTGAATATATCAACCGACACATCCCCCTCGACAAGTTGCGCCAGTTCGGCGCCGATTTGTTCCGGCTTCTTTTTTGCCATTTATTGACCGTTGTACACCCGCGGAAAATTTGTGGGATGCCCCGCATACCACAACGATATATTTAGCCCCGCGTTTTACGCGGGGTTTCCTCCAATTACCTGAAGTCCTCAGGGGTGTATTGAGTTTTAAACTTCGTGCCGCCCAGGCGCAGCGCTGCAAGGTCCTCTTCACTTACTCTGCCGTGGATAAACTGCTGAACGGCCGGGTGGGGGTGATTGCGAATGTGGTCGGCGTCTCCGTCGGCAACAATCTTTCCCTCATGCAGCATAATAATCCTGTCGGCGATCTTGTAGGCGCTCTTCATATCGTGTGTAACTACCACACTGGTTACATCCAGTTCCTTCTGCAGTTTCAGGATAAGCTCGTTGATAATATCTGCACGAATCGGGTCAAGCCCCGTTGTCGGCTCATCATACAGAATCACGTGCGGGTTCATCGCGATTGCCCGTGCCAGCGCAACACGTTTTTTCTGCCCGCCTGACAGACTCGCCGGGTAATGAGTCTGGTAGCCATCCAACCCCACCATAGCGAGCTTGCTCTTGACCAACTCATCTATCGCCTTCCAATCTGTGATTTCGTGATGTTGCCTGATGGGAAAGGTGATGTTCTCGTAAACATTAAGACTGTCGAAGAGGGCTCCGCCCTGAAACAGGAAACCATATTGGGTGCGTACTTTTTCGAGTTCACGTTCACGGAGGTCGTCGATACGGCGACCTTTGAAATAGACCTCTCCCGCACTCGGCCTTTCCAGCACGATCATGTGCTTCATCAATACAGTCTTTCCACAGCCGCTGGGCCCGATGATAACGGTTGTCTTGCCTTCCTCAGCCGCCAGGGAGATACCGTCGAGGACCAGTTCCGTGCCGGATTTTTTCACAAGGTTCTTGAGGACTATTACACCGCTGTCAGATTCAACTTCTTTTCTCATTCTTGACTCCTCCTTTTACAACAGCGGCTGAATAGACCAGAAAGTATTGTATATCGCCTTGGCGATAACGGCGAAAAGAAAATTAAGTGCGAGAATCGAAATAAAACTTCCAACAAAAGCCTCCGTACACGCTTCACCAACACCTTGCGCACCTTTTCTGCAGTGAAAACCCTTATAGCAACTAATGCTGGCAATTGCTCCTCCGAAAAAGAATCCCTTTAATATCCCCGTTACAATATCCCACATCTCAACACCCCTCGCACTGAATTCCCAGTATGCCCTGCTGTTTATTCCAAGCTGGACAACGCTTACAAAATATCCCCCCAGAATACCAAGCAGGTCCGCATAGATAATCAGAAACGGCGTCAGCAGCAGGCACGCCAACACGCGCGGGGCAACGAGGTACTTGACCGGATTCGTACCCATGCTCCGCACGGCCGATATCTGCTCGGTAACATTCATCGTTCCAAGTTCGGCCGTCAGTGCTCCACCCACTCGCCCCGCAAGCATCACCGCCGCGAGCACAGGCCCCAATTCCTTCACAACCGCTATATTAATTAACACCCCCAGATGTTCTTCAAGCCCCATGCCCGCAAGCTGGTCATACGCCTGAACCGCCAGAATCATACCCACGAATGCGCCCGTCGCCATAATCACAGGGACGCTGTGAACGCCAATCGTATTCATCTGGGTCCATACCAACGGATACGCCCTCGGCTGAAAACACGTCTGCAATGACGCCACGGCCACCCGGCGAGAGAACCTGGCAAACTGCCCTGCGCTCTCAATGCAATCCAGTGTCTTCGAGCCGATGCTCTCAAGCATAAGCCTTTCCTTAATAACGTTAGCCCTACAACGCTGCTTAGATTTATTCGATAATGATAACCTTTTGTTACATAAAATGTTATGTTAATTATGCTAAATCCGAAATCCGCCTTGTGTCCTATGATAATTGAACAACCGGGTAACTTAACCATTCGCGCAAAGACCAGATATGATCTGTCAAACCAGCGACCATCGCAGGCGTCCTGGACAACCATCGAGCATTTCGACCCTGTACGCGAAGTGTTCGCACAGGCCAACAAAAGTTATAGCTATACATCGCAAAATAGGTCATGGCATTATGTACGTCCCAGTCTTTGGAAAAACAGTAACTTTTTCGAACTTTCCTGGCATTACGATTGCGGTCGGTTCCATTGTGGCTTTCTATAAAAGCCCACTTCTCATCGAACTGTAATCATTTTTTCTTCAGGCAGCCGCATACTGTCAGATTATTTGCACCGCGTTTTCCATAATCCGGGCATTTTTTATTTTGACAACAGAATTTTGCAGGGGCTTGCATTGTCTTGTTTCCTAAATCTCAACTGTTTATGGGGCAAGCACTTGCCCCCCATTCGGGATATCGGCAAGACCGCATAAATTTATTCAATATTAAAAGGACACAAGGCATTTTTTCAGCGTATCCGATTATCCACGACTCTATATTGCTTTCAATATGTACCTCACTGGCGAGCAATTGTTTCATATTATAGTTGACATTCTTGTATTCTTCAATGATTTGTTCGTATTCTTTGATCAATCGTTTCGTTCGGCCTGTGGTAAAAGCAATCTGCTCAGTACTCATCCCTTTTGCATACACAGCAGAGCCTGCCTGAACGTTGAGATATACCTCTGAATAGCCTGCAGTGAATGATAAGTTTCCCGGCTGGTCTGCTGAACACTTTTCTGTTCAATAAACAACTTATGCAAAATAATTTTTTTGTGCGTTA
>QNBT01000156.1 GCA_003644205.1 Planctomycetota bacterium
AGCCAGAAGACGGACTCTAAGTATCGAGATTGGTATGCAAAACGCAGGGCTCGGTACGGTTCTAGCGCTTAAACACTTCGGCGAAAAGTCGGCCATACCCGTTGCCATGTTTGTCTTTGTCTGCATCCTCACCGCCTCGGTGATAGTAGAACTGTGGCAACAAAACAAAGGTAATGCGCGGTAATTCGCACCATTTTCCGGCTCGACACGCGGTTCGCCCGCCGGTTTGTCAAGCACGATTACTCACGGAACCCTGAGATGCCATCATCAAGTCCTGGATTGGGTGCAAAGTTATTGCTAAACCCACCGATAAAATTTGACGAATAAAGGAGAGTGGAAAACACGCGTAGATGCTATGACTATTAGGTTTTTATGTTCTTTTGACAATTGGGTAAATACAAAGTTTTGACAAGCTGTTTGCAGACAAAACGCCAAATTGTATACCTTTTTGCTTTCGGAGCATCAAATTTTACGAAATAAGCTGCCAGAACTGACACTAAGACACTAAAGTAGTAGAAGGAGTGTCGGCTGGTTGCCGTTTCGTAAAGCCCATTGGCGTGGGTGTCTGCAGACGGCTAAGGCTCGGCACTCCTTTTTTATGGAGTTGGAGTCTGAAATATGAAGCAGGAAATGGAAATTTAACAGGAAAATTTCAGTTGGAATAATATTAGCTGAAAGAACTATAATCTGTGTAAGAGCTTGAGTGCGAATTACTGTTTTGTAGACAAAACGCCAACCTGGGCCCTTTAGGGCTCTCGAATTTACGAAAGCAGTAATAGCACAAGTGGAGCGTTGGCCTTGTGCTGTTCTGTGAAGCCTATTGGCGTAGGCAAAGCATGAATACACTTGGTTCAACGCTCTTTTTTTTATTAGTGGCTGAATTTAACGACATTTTTGGAAATGTAAGAAAAATGAAAGAAATAATCATAGTGGCTGGAAAAAGTAAAGCTGACGTTTGTTGGGTGAGACACTGTTTAAGGGAACACGGTTACGATTCAATCCCCTGCAAATCAGCAGAGCAAATCATTGAGGAAATAGAGGTTTTGCCCACCTGCGATGCATCTGTGCCTTTAGTGATAATCGAGCCGCAAATTCTGAGAGATGTCGATCATGATTTGCTTGCTAAGCTAAGCGGCTGTTCGTTGGCCGTTCCCATTCTTTTGTTTAACGAGACCGACGTGTCTTATGATTTAGCGGAAGTATTCGAGAAGATTTGCGAATACCGGATGCGTTTCAGACCGGAACAGAACCCATCTTTAGCTAATGTGCTTACAGATGCTGGTGTCGAAGTAACCTATGGTTGAGAATGGCTAAAATGTCGGAAACAAACGTACAATATGATGTTGACCCGGAACTGTTAACAAATTTTCTGGATGAGTCGGAAGAATCTATCGCGACTCTTGACAGTTCTTTTATACAACTTGAACAGCAACCGAAGGACAAGGAAATCATTGGAAGCATCTTCCGTATCGCCCACTCCATCAAGGGGCTTGCCGGGTTCTTGAATTTAAGGCCTATAAGAGAATTGACCCATGAGCTTGAAACCGTCCTGGACAACATACGCCAAGACAAACTTACCGCTGACAGCGAAGTAATTGACATTTTGTTAGAAGGATTTGATGAATTATCACAGATGTTGGAACGTGTACGTACTGGTAAGAGCCAGGTGCAAAATAAAAATAAACTGCAGGAATTACTCGGCAGGATTAAGCAATTATCAGATTCGAATATCCACGGCGAAAACCGGGATATTCCAATGGTACTCGATGATGTCTCCGGCAATGCCGAAGAAGTTTCACAACAGGCCGAAGAGTTAGACAAGCTACAAGATGGAATCATTGAAGAAGTGATGGATGCGGAAAAAGATAAGACCAAGGATTTTGCACCCGCGACAACGGGGCGAACAATGCGCGTCTCCGAAGAAAAAATTGATGTTTTTATGCAATATGTCGGCGACCTTATAGAGATTTCGGAATCTTTTAATTTGCTGCAGGCTCGTATCGACAGCAGTTCGGATACACAACTTGCCAGAGAGTTCAAAGACATTAATTCAGGCTTTAATCAACTGAGCGATAAATTACAGAAATCCCTTTTAGCAATCCGCAAAATACCTGCCAGGAATCTCATTCAAAAAATTCCGAGAATGGTCCGCGACCTGGCCAATTCGCTCGGCAAAAATGTCCAGGTGGAGGTTACAGGCCAGGATGTCCAGATCGACAAGAGTATGATAGAGGCTCTTGAAAGCCCGATTAATCATCTGGTACGCAACTGTGTCGATCACGGCATCGAAACGCCACAGGAGCGAAAAGAAGCTCAGAAAAGCGAAACCGGCACAATTAGAATCGATCTCATTGAGCAAGGGGATGATGTAATAATAAAAATCCATGATGACGGAGCCGGTATTGATCCTGAAAAGATTCGCAAAAAGGCCATACAAATGGGGCTGGTAAGTGCTGAGCAAGCCTCTGAACTCAGTGACCGTGAGACTTTGCAGTTTATTTTCTCTTCCGGCTTTTCAACAGCTAAGAAAATCAGCGATGTATCCGGGAGAGGAGTCGGTATGGATGTTGTCAGAACCAACGTCGAATCTTTGAAAGGCGCCATCAATTTAGAGAGCACGTATGGTCAAGGCACTACCGTCACCTTACGTTTGCCGTCCAGCCTCACTGTTTTGGTGGTTAACGGCATGCTTGCCGGCATAGGTAATCAGCAATATATCATTAAACTGGAAGACATCCAGGATGCGGTTCGCCCAAAGCCAGAAGATATAATAACAGTCCAAGGCTATGCGGAGTGTCTTCATGTCTATGGACAGATTTATCCTCTCATCAGGTTACATGAATTATTTGGAGTTGAAACCGAACTTACTGAACCGACAGAAGCAATGGTGATTCTGGCAAAGAACAAAGATAGTCGCGGGGCAATACTGGTTGACAAGATATTAGGCCAGCAGCGAGTGGTTGTAAAAGAATTAGACAAACAGTTTTCATACATAAATACGATTGCCGGGACAGCGATTCTGGCAAATACGAGAGTCGGCCTGGTTCTCGACGTTCCTGGTATACTTGCTGAATCTCTGGAAGGAGGAGTAATTGGATAATACTGAAAACAGCCTTAACAGAATATTTCTACTGCCCGGTGAATATTGTGTGGTCAGCAAACCAACACGTATCACTACGCTACTTGGTTCGTGCGTAGCTGTTTGTCTGTGGGACGGATGGAAAAAAGCCGCTGGAATGAACCATTTTTTGCTGCCGACAGGGCCACAAAGCGATAGTGCAAATACTCGATATGGTGATGTTGCGATTGATTCGCTTATAAAATCAATGGCACAACTTGGTTCAAAACCACAAACTTTAAAGGCACAGATATTCGGTGGCGGCGCAGTAGTTGAGCATCTGACCTCTGTTGGTAGTAACGTAGGCAAAAAGAATATCGAATTAGCACAATCACGACTGGCTAAACATGGTATAAGAATTGCGCATCGGGATATCGGAGGAAATCAAGGGCGAAAAATATACCTTAACAGCACCACGGGTCAAGTTACGGTTAAAATGATCGCGATGTCTTCTGATACACAGTATCGCAGTACTAAAACAAAAGAGTTGAGCAGGCGTCAAATTCGGGTACTTACGGTTGATGATTCACCTACTGTATTAGCAATCTATAAGAAGATTATAGATCTGGATCCACAATTCAAGTTGGTAGGTGAGGCCTACGATGCTTACGAAGCCAGGGACCTTATACTTTCTCATGACCCTGACGTAATAACTTTGGACATCATCATGCCGAAGATGAATGGCTTGGACTTTTTACGCAAGCTGATGAAATATTACCCTAAACCCGTTGTGGTAATCAGCACTATCGCCAAAGTCGGCAGTAAAACACAAAATAGCGCCCTTAGTGCCGGTGCCTGTGACGTAATAGATAAAGAATCTTTGAATATTTACGGCGGATTCGAAAAGGCAAAAAACATACTGCTGCCAAGGCTCAAAGCTGCTGCTATGGATACTTGAACACTTCGGCGAAAAGTCGGCCATACCCGTTGCCATGTTTGTCTTTGTCTGCATCCTCACCGCCTCGGTGATGGCAGAGATGTGGCAACGAAACAAAAGCGGATCGTGATAATTCACATCAATTCTAAAGTAAAGATGTGGCTAAGAGAAATCCGGAATTCTAAGCACGAAATGCGAAACAAATCCGAATAACAACCCGCCGTGGCGTCGCCCCGTCGCGACAGGAATTCAAATGACTAAGACTGGATTCCGGGTTCCGCCTTTGCACAAGGCTACGGCGGACAAGCA
The DNA here is from genome assembly GCA_003644205.1 of Planctomycetota bacterium. GTDB lineage: Bacteria > Planctomycetota > Phycisphaerae > Sedimentisphaerales > Anaerohalosphaeraceae > QNBT01. Next base: position 4,305 of record QNBT01000156.1, read on the forward strand.
AGCCCGGAATGACAAAAGGTAGTGCGAACACTGCCTGGCGATTATTTAGCCTTCTTTTCTCTTTTTAATTTTCGTCTTTCCTTAGGATTGAGCCTGGCCTTTTTCTGTTGTTCTCTTTTGCCTTTGTCTCTTTTGCCCTTATCGACCATATTTGTGTTTCCTTATTCGAAAATAGCTTGCGCCGGACTGCGGCGTTGAAACCGCTAAGAATAACAATGTTAATATAGCAGAACGAGCACCTGCGTCAAGCGCGAATTATCCCGGCACTAACTCAGGTAGGGTGCGATTTTTCGCACCGATTCCGCTATTATTAGTTAAACAGCCGCTATTGTTAGCCGATAGTATAGATACGTACCCGGCTCTGATTTGTTGCGGGCGAGGCCCTGAACCCAAACAAGCGGCAGTTATACCCTTAAGGGTAAAAAATTCCCGCGAGAGGGATTGCAACCTGTTATTATAAAGGTTTTTGCCCGCGAGCAAACGGGAAAACTAAACAGAGAGCACTATAACATGACAAAAATCGCGGACGTGATTGATACGTTGCAGTCGCAGAAGCAATCAGACTGCAATTTGGTTGTTGACGGAGACCTGTCCGTTCGGGAGGCGTTCGAGTGGATGGCAAAAGAAGATTGTGATTATATTGGCATCGATATCGAGGGCTGCGAAAATGCCGTCATACTTTCCAGGCAGGACTTGCTTGACAGACTATTGGCCCAACTGGATACGGCTCAGAAGAAACTCGCCCGGATTGACGAACAACTTCAAAGCTCGGTAACCGAACAACTTGAGCTTATAGGCGAAGGCGCCGAATCCGTGGTCTCATGCGGCGGCGATATTCTTGAGCTTGCCTTTGCCAACATGGCCGAAGGAGTCGTAATCCTTGACTGTTCCGGTGCGGTTCAAAAAGCGAACCGGCCGGCCAAGATGCTGCTCGGATTGAATGAGCAGGATGATTGCCGGGCAGTTACCGAAGTAATGGATGGACTTGGGCTAAGAGATTTGATTTCGGCCTCTGCACCCGGCAGCGGTGTCAACTGCGGCCAATTCAGGATTAGAGCAGTGGGCCAAAAGATGCTGCAGATGACGTGGACACAAATGGTAGATGGCTCCGGGGTCGGTCGTGGGTATGTAGTGATGTTGGACGACATAACCAACCGGATGGCCGCGGACAGGGCCAAGACAGAGTTCATTGCAGCAATCTCACACGAGCTAAGGACACCGCTTACAAGCCTTCAGAACGCAGTTTCAAATATACTGGCAGGTGTAACGGGAAAGGTCGGCGCTAAAACACGGCGCTACATGCATACGATGGAAAACGATTGCCGCAGATTCGGTGACCTTATAAACGACCTGCTCGACATGGCAAAGCTTGAGGCCGGCTCTATGCCCGTCAATCGATGCGTCATGAACCTTGTTACTATGACCACCGATGTGATAAACAATTTCGCCGACCAGGCC
>QNBT01000157.1 GCA_003644205.1 Planctomycetota bacterium
ATATGCGTCACTGAAGTAATTGGTAGAGGGCATTATAGGCTGGTTTGGAAAAATCAATGAATACTGATTTGAACTTTGAAAGCCCTGAAGTTAATTCACATGCCATAAAAGCATTCGGTTCAACGGGACCAATAATGCTGGCACTATCCACTTTTAAATATTCGGATAAAGCCATTGAAACAGCGATAGAAAAGGCAAGTCAGTGTAAAAAACTTATTATTGTATATGGGCATGAAGTCAACTTGTGGCTTTACTTTTTAGAAACAGATATCGGATTCTATCCCTGCTGGAAAGAGCAATGCGAAAAAGAGCTTTTAACGAAAATTCATCATCAATGGGTAGGAAGGGTAGAAGGTATTGCCAATAGGGCTATAGCAGAAAATCTACAGGTGATAACTTATGTTCGAGCAGAGCGTTTCAGAACGCTGTGCATGGAAGTTGTGAAGAAAGAAAAGCCTTCCCTGATTATTGCAAAGAAAAACTTAAGACCTGCTTGGTTCCGAAGGTTTTTCGGTTCTCCAGTGGATTATCTGGCATCTCATACAGGATGCTCAGTAATCGAAATTTAATTCAGGATACACATAGTTCTTGTAGAAAAAGAAAAAATATTTAAGGAAACCTTTTATGAAGCTGACTACAAAAAGTGAATATTCAATTTTGGCTCTTATATACATGGCCAGGAAGGGGAACGAAGGTTTTATAAAGATAGAAGAGATTTGCTCGAATTGTGATATCTCCAAAAAGTACCTTGAACTATTATTTTCAATCCTGAGGCAAAATCGTTACATCAGGACGAGAAGAGGCACCAGCGGCGGCTACAAATTGACAAAGCCGGCATCCGAAATAAACGTTGCTGAAATTATAAGGCTGATGGATGGAGCACTGGCCGCGACAGATTCTGTGAGCAGATACTTTCATTCGGACACACCTTTGGCAAAAGAAGAGAAGATTATGGATGTGTTTAGGGAGATACGAGACTACATCTCACAAAAACTGGAAACGTTAACTTTTGCTGATTTGGTTTAGGAATATGTTGAGGGTTTGAGAAGCTAAAAATAGAAGATTTTCAGGAGAAACGAAAATGTTTGAGTTAAGTTTGTGGATTATCATCACGTTAATTGTGTGCGCCTTCCTTTGCGAATATATGGATTCTACCCTTGGGATGGGATATGGCACGACCTTAACACCTGTGTTCATGCTTATGGGTTTTTCACCGATGCAGATTGTTCCTGCAATTCTTTTGTCTGAACTGATAAGCGGGATATTAGCGGGGATTTTTCATCATCGTGAGGGCAATGTAGATTTAAAGCCCAAAACGATGGACGCGTTTAAGATTAAAAACATGTTAAGCCCTCTCGGGTATATCGAAACCATAAAGAAAACATTTCCAAAACATCTGAAAGTCGCTTTGCTGCTGGCAGCGTGCAGTATCCTGGGCACGGTTGCAGCGGTCTTCATCGCGGTGAGCATCCCAAAATTCTGGCTGAAAATGTATATTGGATGCCTGGTTTTGTCAATGGGGGTAGTGATCCTCGTTTGCTTCAACAGGGATTTCAAATTCTCGTGGAAAAGAATTCTCGGCTTGGGCCTGATCGCTTCTTTCAATAAAGGAATGAGCGGTGGAGGATACGGGCCTGTCGTAACCGGCGGACAAATCCTGTCCGGAGTGGAAGGTAAAAGCGCAATAGGAATTACATCCTTGGCTGAGGGCCTGACGTGCTTTGTGGGGGTAATTGCATATCTACTTATTTCTCGCAACCCTGTTGACTGGAAACTTGCGCCTTATATCATCGTTGGAGCGGTTTTGTCGGTACCTCTATCCGCTAAAAGCGTAAAGCTGATAAGCACGAAAAAGCTAAAGCTCGCGATTGCTATACTGACAATAGCCTTGGGCGCATTGACCATCATAAAAACCATGGCGAAGGCATAAACCGAATTAGTATTGATTCCACGAGTTTGATAATGGCACTAAGAAATTAGCATAATGATATCCGTGTTTTGGGAACGCAGTTGGAATTTCGTTTTTAGTGTTCTATGAAAGAAACGTGAAAATTGTTGGTAGTATTTGAAGGGAGTCGGTATGGCCTCAAAAGAACCCACAATTTTTTTCGGTGTCAACACCGTTAATCTGGATACGTGGAAAGTTAAAAAGGCGGAAGATGCCGTCAGGAGCCTCCTCCGCAACCAGCCGGAACTTTCGGCGTTCATTCATTCAGATGATTACCAAGGCGATCGCTTTATAGTCACGTTAGGGCACAAGCCGACCGAGCCGGTGCTCATTTACGAAGCTACCATCGTGGATGAAGACACGGCCCCATACCTAAAATGTCGATCCAAAATCAGACACCATAAAAGTTAAGATGCGGACCATTCTCGTTTGCCTTACTGTTTTTGCTTGATTTACTAACCTCACTCGGAGTATCCTGATCCTGAATATTATACCATCTATGGGATTTTGCTGACTATTTTCGCGTAGGACGTGGGCTCGGCGGCGTAGCTGGGTAGAGATAATATGGTAGATGTTACTTGGCAAGGCGGAATATGAATTTACTGAATGTCCGCTGGATTCGTAGTTTGTTAGGCTCTCGCTGGTTCCCGCTTGCAGGGCAATTGGCCATGCTGGCAGCTTTCGCACTGCTTATTGCCAGCGGTATTGGGGTAAACACGAGCGATGCAACTTTTGCAAAGGTGCTGTGGAATACGAATCTGGCGAACCTACCGGTGTGGTCGTACTGGTGGCCGCTGATCATCATTGACGCATATCCGCCCTGTATCTTCATGCTTTAGGCGTCTCTTTCTTCCGACATTGTCTTTCCTCCCTGATTGCTTGTCGAGACGCCTGCTGCGGCAGTGCGCCAGCACGGCAAGCGATCTCGCCGCGGCTGAAGCAGCCGAACCGCAGCAGATACCGACAGTTAGCCCGGATATTTCACCACAAGGCACGCTGAGGACGCGGAGTTGGTTTATATTAAAGAACTCAAACTGACCGACCCGCTGCGACGTGGCGCAGACGCGGCGAGTGGTCAGTTTGAGTTTATGAGCAAAGTCAAAGCATAAACGTGAATTCCTTAATCCCGCAACTTGACATTTGTCATTGTTACGGCTTTGTCGGTATTTTTATTCCGAATGTTCTCAATGACCAACCCATTGACGGCTTCGATTTTGAGTTTTCCGTTTCCATGACACATAAAATTCTTGAGCGTCAGGTCCTGGATGGGGCTTTCCTTCGCTCCGCGTACGCCTCCCATGCCGCCGTTGTGGATATCGAAATTCCTGCAAGTGATGTTCCGCACTGTCGAAATCCCGGCAGGGCCCTCTATTAAATCGCCTTTGTTACCGGGGTAGTCCATACGCATCAGGATGGCGTTCTTTACTCCAAAGGTCTTTATGTTCTCAACCGTAACATTCTCAACAAAGCCGCCGCGACCTTTGCGTGTTTTGATGTCAAACCCCCTGTGCATATTCTTGAAGACGCAATTCTTGACCACGATATTGCGGATACCACCGCTTATCTCGCTGCCAAGGGCAACGCAGGCGTGTCCGCCGAGCATCGTACATTTGGTGACGGTGACGTTCTGGCAGGGAATCCCGATATCGACAGCCTGCTGATTTTTGCCGGACTTAATCGCAATGCAGTCATCGCCGGTTTCAAAAGTGCATTTGGTAATAAGAACCTTATCACAACTGTCAGGATCGATTCCGTCGGCATTGGGTCCGGTTGTTCGTATGTCCAACCCTCTTATTATAACGTTCTTGCAATAAAGCGGATGTATGGTCCATCGGCCTTTGTTGGTAACCTTGATATTCTCGAGCAGCACATTCCTGCAGCGAATAAATTCGATTACGCGAGGCCCTGTAGGTGGTCTGGACCCGCCAATTCCACTACCGGCAACAGTGCCTCTGCCGGTAATGGTTACGTCATGGGCATCTATGGCATTGATAAGGGACGCGTGGCACTTTTGCTCCGTACCCGCAAAACGTGAGTCGATAACCGGATAATCTCTGCTTTCGGCACTACTGCCCTGGAGCACGGCGCCTTCTTCAATGCAAAGCGTGGTATTGCTCTTGATAAATATGGCACCGCTTAGATAGTTACCGGCGGGTATTCGAACGATACCGCCGCCGGCTTTGCCGCATTCATCCAAAGCCTTCTGAATTGCCGCGGTATCCAGCGTTTCACCGTTACCTAAGGCACCAAAATCCCTCACCGAAAAACCCGTTCTCTTTCTTGCACCTTCAGTGCATCCGGCAGGCATACTCAAAAAAACTGCCGCAACTAAAATCGCCATTACTCTGTTTCTGTTCATGCTTTTTCCCTTCATATAAATATAATCACTACTGTCCCAATAACCAGTTTAGCGGACAAACATGCTCGACACAACAAAAAAAGTTGCGGGCTTACGCCCGCAACCCAGAACTTCAAACTCAGGACTTTAGAAAAGTAAGTCCTTTACTTCTTCCTTCTAATCAGCGCCGGCGCACCAAGTCCACCCAGGGTCATTGTAGCAGGCTCCGGAATTTCTTCAATCTGCACCGTAAACTTGTCACCGACCATGAGTCTCGCCGTAATCCGAAACAACTCTATAACCTTCTTGAGATGTTATGCTTAGATTGCCAGTGAGCATCGCGTTATATGCATCCCTGTCCACTTGGTCATCAGCACCTGCGATAACGAGTTCACCGTTACCTAAGATATCGAACCATTGATTACCATCAGTTGTACCAAACGTGATATCTTCATCAATGTCCACACGACGATCGTCAATAAGTTGAGAGTCGAAACCAGCGTCAGCAGCCGTCATATAGCCATCACCACCGTTACCGAGGTGCAGGACATCGAGTACCAATTCACCACCATTAGTAACGGAAAGCAAACCTGAGCCCATAAAAAGGTCGTCGGAAACTTCGGCATAAGCTCCGGCAGCATCGACAGAAAGATTAACTTTACCTTCTGCTGTATCAGCAGGTTTTCTATTGGTACATTTGAAATCACCGGCGTCGGAAATATCGCTATCAAGGATTTGGCCGGCGTCCAGGAATTCAATATCCCTGCCGGATGCGACATCAATAATAATGTTACCTGATTTTGCCGGTTCCTCAGTTCTGCCCTTGACAGTCATCGAACCGTTAGCATTGTCAAGCAAGAAAGCATTGCCGCTATCATCCTTAGCCATCGTAAGTTTGTCAGGAACAGTCGAGGTTGCTGCAATATCAGCGGCATTGCCGTCACCGCCGTTCCGGCATACATTTAGCCTGTTACCGAGTGTTGCGTCAGTACCATTAAGTGCTACCACAGCACCGCTGTCAAGCTCAACTTCTTTAGTCGTCGGGAGAGCATCACCCGACCCCTTCAGGGCATTATGCCAATCTGAGTCTCCGCCGCCACCATCCCACTCTATCGCGGCAGTAGCAACACTTGTAGCCATGGTAAGTACAACGAATACAATACCAAACTTTGGTGATGTCTTCATTATACCACTCCTCCAAAAAACCCTCCAAAAAAATCCTCAAAAATCCTCCAAAAAAACATAAATTTGTTATTTCGAATACAATATACACACACACCACGCGCAATTTTACTACATATTTTCTATTAACGTCCCAAAGTTTGTGGGTAATCCGGTTATTCCCTTTCCAAACAAATAATCGCGTTTAACGCTCCCGCTGCGACGTGGCGCAGACGCGGCGAGTTATCAGCTACCGGCAGCATAACAAACCTGTAAGTTCTCTTGTGC
>QNBT01000158.1 GCA_003644205.1 Planctomycetota bacterium
CTTTGGGCACAAGAGAACTTACAGGTTTGTTATGCTGCCGGTAGCTGATAAAGCGTTAAACGCGATTATTTGTTTGGAAAGGGAATAACCGGATTACCCCCAAACTTTGGGACGTTAATGATATCTTTATAACACAGTTAGCTTTTCGGAATTTATTAAGGTTTAAGAAGGTGCAACTGCTTTACCATCTGCAACTGTCCGGTTACCGTGTAAATCCTCTGGACAGATAACGTTTTCCGCCATATATTAGCTTAAGTTGTTACCAATGCTGTCTTAAGGAATACGAAATGATTCTTGGTGCTATTTCCGATTCTGAAAAGTTTCCATTAGGACCGAAGTTGTCTGTTGTCCTTTTCATATCATTTTTGTGCAGCCTGGCCGGAACCTGGGTTTCCAGAAGAATAGCGCTGCGATTCGGGATAGTTGATAAGCCCGACGACCAGGTGAAGACCCACACCGAGCCGGTTGCCTATCTTGGCGGGCTGGGCATATTCTTCGGGTGCGCAATCGGCATAATTGCAGCCGTAATATATCTATATCCGGGCAGCGGAGCCAAATGGCTGCTTGGCATACTTGGAGGCGGGGCAATAATGTGTTTTGTCGGAGTTTTGGATGATATAGTCGAAATAAAGCCGTGGCATAAGGTGTTAGGGCAAAGCGTTGGTGCGGTTGTCCTGGTTGTGATTGGGATAAGGCCGGCATTTGAGTCTCTGACGGTGCCGTTTGATTATCAGATGCCGCCGGCTGTTGAGACCATTATCAGTTTCGCCGCGGCGATGGTGTTTGTTCTTGGCGCAACAAACTCACTGAACCTGCTTGACGGCATCGACGGACTATGCGCCAGCGTTACCGCGGTGATAGCGGCGGGGATGTTGGGATTAGGGATTCTTGCGGAAACGCGGGGTATTTTAGAGTTTGGTGAGCCGTTGAAAATGATAATTGCGCTGGGGGTATTAGGCAGCGTTTGCGGATTTTGGCCGTTTAATGTAAAACCGGCGAAGATATTCATGGGTGATGCGGGCAGCCTGTTCCTTGGCTTTATGATGGCCGCTGTTATGATGCTTTTCGCACAGGTGGGGCCTAAATGGTGTTTATGCTCGATAATGATGTTCGGTTTGCCCATTCTCGATACGGCCGTGTCGTTCGCGAGGCGCCGGCTGAACAAGAGGCCCCTGTTCGTTCCCGACCGGGGGCATATCTATGACCAGATGATGGACCGGGGCATGTCGCTGAATCGTGCCGTCAAGACCTGCTGCATTTTGGCCGGTGTGTATGTTTTGATTGGACTTGTCATGAGCCGGATACGAACGATACACGCCCTGATTGTGTGCGTAATTGTTTTTGTGATTACAAGTATAGTGGTCTGGAAGAAGGGTTTCTTGAAAATGGAGGGTCTGCGCGGAGCAGTCCAGGAAGGACAATAATCCGTGTTTTTTACTCTGTAAACCAAAAGCCCTACGATGGAACTGATATCGACGATGCCAATCTTTGTAACCCAAATGCATTACGGAAAATTGTCAAAAGGAGAAACGTTTCATGATATCTAACAGAAAAGTCCTTATCATCGCCCTGTTTATATCAGCCCTGGCGATCCCTGCTTGCAGCAAAAAAAATATTGTTATAAATAATAGTGACGAACACGCTGCAGAAACATCTCTCGTCACCGTTGATATCGATTGGGCGTCGTTTCTCGCCCGCCATGACCTGGTGTGGACCCGACTGCCAACGGAGTGGTACGAAGCGCCGTTTCTTGGCAACGGCCTGCTCGGCACGCAGATCCGACGGAAGTCCGACACGTCGATTCGCTTCGATATCGGGCGAAGTGACGTCCAGGAGCGCCGACCTCTCAGCGAAGGCGGCGCCATCTTCGCCCGGTCGCGATTGCCCATCGGCCACTTCTCGCTCGATACGGCCGGCAAGATCGTCGGCGGCGACCTGCGGCTGCGCCTCCACGATGCGGAAGTAACCGGCACAATCAAGACGGACAAAGGCGGCATTCAACTGCGATGCTTCGTGCACACCGACGAGATGTTGCTTATCGTCGAAGCCAAACCAGACGGCGGAGAAGCCGGCTGTCGATTCCAGTTTCATCCCGAAGAAGCGGTCGCCCCGCGAATGAACACGAAACGGCGACTGCAAGAAGGCTACGTGCCGAACCCTCCATTCGTCCTCAGCAAGGTTGGCGCCGTCCGCCTTTGCACACAGAATCTCCTGCGAGGCGGACAGACTGCGACCGCGTGGCGAGCGGCATCGAAAGGCGACATACTGACCTTACGCGCAAGCGTAGCGCATACTCCGCGCCAGGCGAACGCATATCGAATCGCGCTGGAAACCATTCAGCGAACCGAGCGTATACCGGTAAACGATTTGCTCTCCTCACACCGCCGCTGGTGGCATAACTATTACACTGAAAGCTTCATCTCCTTATCCGACACCTACTGGGAGAGTTTCTACTGGATACAGATGTACAAGCTTGCCTCCGCCACCCGTGAAAATCGCGGACTGTTGGACAACCAGGGCCCCTGGCTTCAGCCGACACCATGGGCCGGGGCGTGGTGGAATCTGAACGTCCAGCTTTCGTACTGGCCAACCATTACCTCCAACCGCCTCCACCTGACAGAATCCCTCCTCGAGCGCCTGGACAATCACACCCAAGCCTTGATTGACGCGGTACCGGAGCCATACCGCCACGACTCGGCCGGCATCGGCCGCGTAACCGGACAGGAATTGGTCAGCGGTATTTCATACCCGCTGGGTGTACCGGGCCAGGACAAAGCCGAAGTCGGCTCTCTGCCCTGGGCGTTGCACGACTACTGGCTCGCTTACCGGGCAAGCATGGACGACCAAAGATTACGAGAAAAGTTATTCCCGCTCCTGAAACGGTCTATCAACTACTACCTGCATTTTCTCGAAACCGGCGACGATGGTAAACTCCATCTCCCGACCACCTATTCGCCTGAGTACGGCTCGGGCCCGGACTGCAACTATGATCTGGCCCTGTTGCGCTGGGGATGTCAAACACTCTTGCGGATATGCAAACGTCTCAAGATCGACGACCCACTTATCCCGAAGTGGCAAAACGTGCTGGCGAACCTGACCGACTACCCGGTGGACAAGAACGGCTACATGATCGCCCGCGGCGTACCATTCGCAAAAGGCCATCGGCACTTCTCGCATCTGCTGATGTGCTATCCGTTGTATCTCGAAACCGTCGAAAAACCCGGCGCCAAGGAACTCGCGTTCAAAAGCGTAAAGCACTGGCATAGCTTAGGCTCCAGCCGGGGTTACTCCCTGACCGGAGCATCCTCGATTAGTTCCGCATACGGCGACGGCAACGCCGCCCTGAAATATCTCAACGGCCTGCGCCCTTATCTTCAGGCGAGCACAATGTACAAGGAAGCCGGCCCGGTCATCGAGACTCCGCTCGCCGGAGCGCAATCAATTCACGACATGCTGCTGCAAAGCTGGGGTGACAGGATACGCGTCTTTCCCGCCGTTGCCGACGCCTGGCCGAATGTGGTCTTTCACAATCTGCGTGCTGAAGGCGCCTTCCTTGTCAGCGCGATGCGCAGAGACGGCAAAACCCGATGGGTACGCATTCGCAGCCTGGCCGGTGAACCCTGCAAGGTCATGCCGAACCTGGCCGAGCCGGTGCGCGTCGCGCCCAACACAACATCCGTGCTCACACCGCTCGGACACGGCGTCTTCGAGATATCACTGGCCAGGAACGATGAAATCATCCTCTACACCGGCGACGAACTCTCCCAGTTGAAGGTCCTGCCGCTGGTGCCACAGCGGGGGCAAACAAATATCTTCGGTCTAAAGTAGCCTGGAAGAGAAATTAGAGGCGCCAAAAGTGCCCTGGAGAAAATATGAAAGGATAGAAACCATGAAAAAGAACATTCTGACAGTTTGGTTGTTTCTGGTTGTAATCGGAGGTCTAAACATAAACGCTTTGGCGGCAGGGGAGAGTAAATCCACTGCCAAATCGCTGCCAAAGCCTGCGCCGGCGTTGGATGCGCGGAAACATTTCGATTTTGATTTTGACTGGAAATTCATCAAGGGTGAAGTTGCAAATGCTCAGGCAATAACTATCGATGAATCCGGCTGGGCAGGCGTACAGTTGCCCCACGACTGGAGTATCGAGGGGCCCTTCGACAAAAAGAATCCCGCCGGCAAAAGAGGCGGGTTTTTGCCTGGCGGGATCGGCTGGTATCGAAAGCATTTTCAACTCTCGCCGCAAGACAAAGATAAAAAGATTTTTATTCAGTTCGACGGGATTTACCAAAATAGCGAAGTGTGGATAAATGGTCATTCTCTTGGCATACGACCTTATGGATACACCAGTTTCCAGCGAGAACTGACGCCTTATGTAAAATTCGGCGCCGATAACGTCCTTGCCGTAAGAGTTGACAACTCCGACCAGCCCAATAGCCGCTGGTACACCGGTTCCGGAATATACCGCCACGTCTGGCTGACAGTAACCGACAAACTTCATGTCGATCATTGGGGAACGTATGTCACCACCCCCCAAATTTCCCCGGACAAGGCCATCGTAAGAGTAAGGACCAAAATTAAAAATTCATATGATCAAACAAAAAATTGCTCCTTAGTAACTATTATTCTCAATGGGCGGGGACAAGTCGTAGCCAAAGTGTCAACGCCCTATTCCGTTTCCACCCAATCTGTCTACGAGGTCGATCAAAAAATTGAAGTGCTCAATCCCGCGTTGTGGTCCATCGATTCCCCGGCTTTGTACTCTGCGCGCTCAGTGCTTAAAGACGAACAAAGCATTTATGATGAATATGAAACATCTTTCGGCATCAGGGAAATTCGCTTTGATAAGGATAAAGGATTCTTGATCAACGGCCAAAGTGTCAAGATGAAAGGAGTCTGCATTCATCATGACGCCGGATGTCTGGGGGCGGCGGTTCCTGACCGGGCACTGGAAAGAAGGCTGGAGGTATTGAAATCAATCGGATGTAACGCCATACGAACCAGTCACAACCCACCCTCGCCCGAATTGCTCGACATGTGTGATCGAATGGGCTTTGTAGTCATCGATGAGGCATTTGATAAATGGGGAGGCTCAGTGAGCCCATGGTTCACTGAATGGTGGAAGATGGATTTGCAGGATATGCTGCAACGCGACCGCAACCATCCTTCTGTTATACTTTGGAGCATGGGAAATGAAGTCAAGGGGCAGGGTTCGCCGAAATTTATGAAACAGTTAAAAAAAATGGTCGAATTTACCCATCAGTTCGAGCCGACCCGACCGGTAACCCTTGCTCTCCGTCCGGAAAAAATAAAATCACGCCGGGAAAATGCCAGGTTCGTCGCAAATATTGCTAAAGCGGTGGACGTAATTTGTTGCAACTACCAGGAACAATGGTTCGAAGACTACCGCAAAGAATATCCCGAGATCGTCATCATTGCCAGTGAAAGCTACGTGTATTATCGCGGCAAAGGCGATACCCATAAGGCATTCGAACCGCTCAATCCCTGGCTCGAAACCGCCAAACACGATTATGTTGTGGGTACTTTCTACTGGACGGGAATCGATTACCTCGGCGAAGCCGGCGCCGGCTGGCCCTATCACGGTTGGAATTGCAGCCTGATCGATACCTGCGGATTTGTCCGCCCGGTTTCCTATCTCCAAAAAAGCTTCTGGTCGGATAAACCAATGGTCCATATCGCGGTGATGGATGATTCGCTGGATGTTCCC
>QNBT01000159.1 GCA_003644205.1 Planctomycetota bacterium
GATGTATCGCTTCCCGGCCGAAGCCCCCGTCCCAATGTATGCATCAAACCACACTCGGCCCGGCTTGCCAACTTGTCAAAGTTCGGCGTCTTTGCATACTCAAGAGGCGTCAGCCCCCCTAAAGAGGCGACAGGACGCCCGCCTAAACCATCGAATATCAGCACAATAGCCTTTTTCAGCATTCGTAATCTCCTTGATTGGCGACAAATAAGTCTTTTTGGCGGCCCAAAGTTATTATGAACAGCTCAACTATGGTAAGAAGCAACTTCCACTCTGTCAATCATTTTGACTGGGCACAACCTCGGCAACAATTTGTAAGAGCAGAGATTCTTCACCCGGCCCTGACGGATTCAGAATGACATCTATAAGGTTTCAGCCGGCTTTGGGCACGTCCAGGCTTCTTTTGCAGCGGGGGCATGGGACCTTGTTTGATTTGAAGTTCGGCGGGATTTTCAGTTTCAGCCCACACGCACATGTCAAAAATGTGAACTGGTTGACCCTGCGCATAATGTCGCCCACCTGTCGCATTTGCTTTTGTGCACTTGCCGCCTTTTTTGGTTTGGCGCCCGGCTGCCTGATTTCGACACTTTCAGATTCTTTCAGGGCCGAAGCCGGTATGATGGGTTTACCACCGACCGTCTGGCTGTAGGAATCGGAATAATCCTTAAACGATGCACCGCGGGACAAATTCCGCAAAATCCTGATTCTCTCGGAAATGGGAGGGTGCGTGCTTGTAAGGTCGCTCAGCTTCCTCTGCTTCTTGCCTTTAAGGGGGTTTGCGATGTACATCGGGGCGGTAACCTTATTGGCGGAGGCCAACTGCGGTGCAGGGTCGTTGGCGATTTTTTCAAGAGCGCCGGCCAGCCCCTCGGGGTAGCGGGTCAGCCGGACAGCGCCTGCATCGGCGAGGTATTCTCGCCTCCTTGAAAGGGCAAAATACAACAGGTATGCAAATATAGGCGCCAAAATTGCAGCGAGTATCGCTATCAGCATCATAATCATCTGTGCCTGACCGCCACCGGATGAGCCCCCTGAATACCTTCGGCGCGACCCCATCATCGAGCTGTAGAACATCCCCCGCAGAAAGACCTGGCTAATCAGCACGATGCTGCCCAACATTATGCCCGCCAACGTGATGAAAAGTATGTCGCGGTGCAGGATATGGCTGACCTCATGTGCGATAACGCCCTGCAGCTCGTCTCGGTTTAGCCTTGCCAAAAGGCCCGCCGTTACCGCCACCGATGCCGATTCCGGGCTTCTGCCGGTGGCGAATGCATTTGGGGCGGGGTCGTTGATGATATAGACCTTGGGCATCTTGGGCAGGTTGGCGGCGATGGTCATCTCTTCGACCACGTTGAACAACTGCGGGTGCACGTCGTGGGTAACGGGCGTTGCCTTACTGGCTGCCAACAGTATCTGGTCTCCGCCTGCAAAGCTGACCGCTAAGAGCACCAGCCAGACTGCCGTTGCGATTATCAGGCCGAAAAAGCCGGCTTTGGAACCGAAAAAGGCTATCCCGATGACATAACCCAGCCCCATCAGGCACAAGGCCATTACCAGCAAAAGGATAACCGAGTTCCTCTTATTTGCTCTGATTTGTTCCCACATATTGTCAGTTCTTAGTATGTAGTTCACAGTTCGTAGAGGTTAAAACATCCTTCAACTACGAACCAGGAACCACGAACAACCAACTAATTATGAAAAACTAACTTTTGGTACTGCTCGTTCCTCGGCGTTTTCAATTTCGAAGAAGTCTCGCGCGGTGAAGTTAAACGAGTTTGCGATGATATTCGAGGGGAACATCTGAATCTTGTTGTTGAAGAAAAGCACCTGGTCGTTATATCCCTGCCGTGCAAAGGCGATTTTGTTTTCGGTACTGCTCAGCTCTTCCTGCAGCGAAAGAAAGTTCTGATTGGCCTTGAGGTCGGGGTAGTTTTCCACAACAAGCATGAACTTGCTCAGCGCATCACTCAGCCCGCCTTCTGCCTGGGATGCCTCGGAGACTGTTTTGGCGCCCATCGCCTTGCTCCTCGCCTCGGTAATGGCCTCGAATGTTCCGCGCTCATGCTCCATGTATCCTTTGGCCGTCTCGACAAGGTTTGGTATAAGGTCATGCCTTCGCTTGAGCTGCACATCAATCTGCGACCAGGCATTGTCCACCTGGTTGCGCAGCCGAACCAGCGCGTTGTATATGCCTATCACGAAAAGGATGAGCAGAACTACAATTACGCCGACAATAATAAGTGCTGTCATATTGTTTCTCCTTTACATTCCTGCCTGCTCGTTTATTTGGTTATGTTCGCCGCCGAACATATCAGCTAACAGTTTCTGTACTTTGCCCTGCTCGTCAAATGAGCCCAATTTCAAGATGTCGCCCAATTCGCCCCTGTCAAACCAAAGCCCGTCGCCCTTCTTGCATCTGTCTATAAGCTGGGCCGATGCATCCGGGCCGACAAGGATTTTTTCCATTTTTTTCAGACATATAGGACACTTCCTCGGCTTTTCGGTGCAGTCTTTGGCCGGCTTAAACGAAGCCAACAGTTCTTTCGCACGGACCGTATCGTCAAGCAGCTCCTCAAGCTCACCCGCGTCAAGCCAGATACCCGCGCAGTCGAGGCAGTAATCAACCTCCACCTCTTCGAGTTGGCAGGTAATCATCGCTACTTTACAAACCGGACAATCCATAACACACTATCTTTCCACAAAATAAGCTTTGCCTGCCTATATTACACATCGCGACCTCCGCCGTCAAGCCGCAATTGCCATACCGGCCTTGTCGACAGCAATTCCGCAATTTGGACTTTTTGTGTTTGTAAGTCCTTGCGAAAACGCTGGAGGTTACGGCAGAACAGTCAAATTATACCCTTAAGGGTGTAGTTTTGCTATCCTGCTGGTAGCTGATAAAGCGATAAACGCAATTGGTTGTTTGGAAAATGAACAACCGGATTACCCCCAACCTTTGGGCCGTTAATAAAATGTTGCGGAATTGCTGGGGTACCCACATCGTTCTTGACAATCATTACCGGGTAGCTTACTGTTACCGCTTCGGATGTTTGACCTGTCTCGACCGTGCTTCAGCCGTGGCGAGACCGCTCGCTGTGCTGGCGCACTGTCGCAGCAGTCGTCTCGACGGGCCGACACGGCGGGCGGACATCTTTGAGAATTCAGGAGTTCTGCAGTGGTTGTAACACGGTTTGCACCTTCGCCAACAGGTTACCTGCATATAGGCGGGGCAAGGACCGCTTTGTTTAACTGGCTTTTGGCTCGAAAAACGGGCGGCAAGTTCCTGCTACGCATCGAGGATACCGACCAGAAACGCAACACCCCCGCGGCGGCAAGGCAGGTAATGGAGGATTTACGGTGGCTGGGTATCGAGTGGGATGAAGGTCCCGAGGTCGGCGGGCCCAATGGGCCGTATTTTCAATCCCAGCGAAAGGACCTCTACGATAAGTACATAAAACAGCTTATCGATGAGAACAAGGCCTACTATTGTTTCGACGCACCCGAAGAGCTGCAGCAGATGCGCGAAAAGGCCCAGGCCGAGAAAAGGAACCTGATATATCCGCGTCCCGAGGAATTTCCCGACGAAGGGGACGTCAAAAAGGCCCGCGCCCAAGGCAGACCCGTAACGGTTCGGTTTGCGATGCCGGCGGAAGCCGATATTGTAGTCAACGATGTGGTACGTGGTGAGGTCAAGTTCGCTGCGAGCGAAATCAGTGATTTTATCATACAAAAAAGCGATGGATTCCCCACATATCATTTTGCCTGCGTTGTTGATGACGAATTGATGGGCGTTACACACGTCATCCGCGGCCAGGAGCATCTGATGAACACACCCAACCATCAGGCACTGCAGGACGCCCTGGGCTTTCGCAGACCCATATATGCACACATGTCGGTAACTGTGAGCGAAAGCGGCGGAAAGTTATCCAAGCGCGAACGCCCCAAAGCCCTTCACAAGGCAATCAAGGAAATGCCTGATATTGATATAGCAAAACTGGCCGGGATTGCAAAAATCAGCGATAACGAGTTGAAACACTTTATTAATAGGGGAGTCAGCCCGCCCATGGCGGCGATTGATGCGATGGCTGAATATCTCGGTGTGCACCTGCCGGAGATAAACGTGGTTGATTTCTTCAAAAGTGGCTATCTGCCGGAGGCGGTTGTCAATTTTCTTGCCCTGTTAGGCTGGAATCCCGGAGACGAACGTGAAATTATGCAGCTCGATGAGCTCATCAGCGCGTTCGATTTGGGACGTCTGACCAAGGCCAACAGCCTGTTCGACCGCCAAAAGCTTATAGCCTTTAATACCGAGCATATCCGCATGGTTTCCGATGACAAGCTGCTGGCCCATTTCAAGGATTACCTCAAGGCGGTTGGCTCCGCCGCAGCCGGCGCCGATGACGCACTGCTTGCAAGGCTTATACAGATAAACGCCGGGGCGAGAACTCTGGCGGACATTGAGAAAAAGAGCAGATTTATTTTTATCGACAACGACGAGATTCAATATGATGAAAAAGCCGTCAAAAAAGTCTTGCTCAAACACGATGGATTGACTATCCTGCGTCTGGTCGGCGAAAGATTGGCGAAGCTGGATGAGATTACGCCGGCTACTATCGAGGAACTGCTCCGCGGCATGGCCGAGGAAAGGCAGGTGGGTCTCGGCAAAGTTGCTCAGCCTTTACGGGTCGCTATCTGTGGCACGACGATAAGTCCGCCGATTTTCGATTCGGTGGATATCCTTGGAATCAAGGACACTCTGCGGAGAATAGAAAATGCGTTGAAAAAATTCGGAATATAGGTTCAGTCTATGGAGTCTTGAGATATGTCGCTTCTGGTAACCGGTTCAATCGGTATTGATAATGTAAAAACACCTTTTGGTTTTAGCGAGGAGTGCATTGGCGGCTCTGCAGTGCATTTTTGCATGGCTGCCGGCCTCTTTTCACCCGTTCGTTTTGTTGGTGTGGTCGGCGATGACTGCCCGTTTGACCTGGCTGAAGTGTTCAAGGATAGAAACGTTGATTTGGCCGGACTCGAGGTCAGAAAAGGCAGTAAAACTTTCCGCTGGACCGGCTCATACGAAGAAAATATGAATGAACGACGAACCGACAGCATTGAATTGAATGTCCTGTCTGAAGCACCGCCGTCCGTTCCCGAAGCATACGACGACAGCGAATACGTTTTTCTGGCGAACACGGCGCCGGCCCTGCAAATCGAGCTTCTCGAACAGGTTACAAGGGCCGGTTTTGTAGCCGCCGATACCATGAACCACTGGATTGTAACAGCCGGTGATGACCTGAATGAATTGTTGGACCGGATCGACATGTTGGTCCTGAACGAGGGAGAAGCCAGACTGCTTACAGGTCAGCGGAACCTCGTAACGGCTGCTCAGCGCATTCTGGAGATGGGGCCAAGAGTTGTTATTATCAAGAACGGTGAATACGGCTCGATGATGGCCAACAGCGACGGTGATTGCTTCATTCTCCCTGCTTATCCGACGACTGTTGTAATTGACCCCACAGGCGCCGGCGACTCCTTTGCGGGGGCCTTGATGGGCTATCTTGCCCAGGCCGGTAAAGTCGATGTTGTTTCCTTAAGAAACGCGATTGTCTATGGCACAGTAGCGGCGTCATTCACTATCGGCGATTTCTCCATTCACGGTATAAAAGCGGC